>JAJZHS010000187.1 GCA_021798395.1 Pseudomonadota bacterium | reverse complement strand
GAAACGCGCGGGCCGCAGCGCGACCAGCACCGCGACCAGCACCGCGAGCAGCACCGCGACGAGCAGGGGCATTGATGTCGGATCGACGCGTGGCGCACGCCGCGCCGCCGGCACCTGCGCCGGCGGCGCGCTAAGCTTGGGATGCGACAAGGAGTTTTCGATGAACGCAACATCGCCGGGCCGCCGATGGCTGATCGGGGCCGTGCTCGCGCTCGGCGCCTGCGGCGTGGCGCAGGCGCACATGCACTGGCGCGTCGGCATCGGCGTCGGCATGCCTTATTACCCTTATTACCCTTCTTATTACTACGACGCCGGACCCCCGTTCTGGGGGGGCGGCTGGTACGCTTACGCGCCGCCGCCGGTCGTGGTGCAGGCGCCGCCGCTGCAGGTCGCGCCGCCGCTCCCGCTGGGCGAGGCGCCGCTGTCGTATTGGTACTACTGCGCACACCCGGCCGGCTATTACCCGAACGTGCCGGCCTGTCCGGGGGGCTGGACCGCGGTGCCGGCGCGGCCGGCGCAGCGCTGAGACCGTGGGGATTCGAGGAGAGGAATGAACATGCGTGATTCGACCCGTCTGGGCGCGCTTGTCGCGCTGTCGCTGGTGCTGCTCGGCGGTTGCGCCACGGCGCCGCTGGGGCCGACGGTGCAGGTCATGCCCGCGCCGGGCATGCCCTTCGACCGCTTCCAGGTCATCGATGGCTACTGCCGCGGCTTTGCCGCGCAGCGCGTTTCCGGCTACCAGCAGGGAGCGAACCAGTCGGCGCTGGTGTCCGGCGCCGCCGGCGCGGTGCTCGGCGCCGCCGCCGGCGCGCTGATCGGCGGCAACAGTCAGGGCGCCGGGGTCGGCGCCGGAGTCGGCATGCTGGCCGGTTCGGCCGGCGGCGCCGGCAGCTACAGCGACACCCAGTACGACGCCCAGCGCGCGTACAACGTGGCCTACGAGCAGTGCATGTACGCGCAGGGCGCGCAGGTGCCCGGCTACGCGCCGCCGCGTTACGTTCCGCCACCTGCGCCCTGAAATCCCGCCCTGCCGCGGCTATCATGCGCGGCTGACATGACCGAACCGACACTCGAGCCGGCCAAGGGCGCGGGCCGGGCTGCGACCGCGCAGCCCGCATCGCGCAAGCCAGCGCGCAAGCCGCCGCGCAAACCGTCCGGAGCACCGGCGCGGCGCTGGCCGTCGGTGCTGCTCGGCCTGTTCCTGTCCGGTTGCGCGGGCGCGCTGCTGCTGGCGTACTGCGGCGTGCTGCTGTGGCCGCGGCTGCCCAATCTGGACGAAGTCACCGACTATCGCCCGGACCTGCCGCTGCGCGTGTACACCGCGCAGGGAACGCTGATCGGCGAGTTCGGCGTACAGCGGCGCGCGGTGGTGCCCTACGACAAGGTGCCGAAGCTGGTCAAGCAGGCCGTGCTGGCGGCGGAGGACGCGCGCTTCTTCGAGCACGGCGCGATCGATTTCGCCGGCGTGGTGCGCGCGGCGCTGGCCGATTTCGGTGCCGGCGGCGCGGTGCAGGGAGCCTCGACGCTGACCATGCAGGTCGCGCGCGATTTTTACCTGTCGCCCGAAAAGACTCCGCTGCGCAAACTGGTCGAGACCTTGCTCGCGTACAAGATCGAGAACACGCTGAGCAAGGAACAGATCTTCGACCGCTACATCAACCAGGTGTACCTGGGGCAGCGCGCCTATGGCTTCGCCGCGGCGGCGCAGGTGTATTTCGGCAAGCCGCTGGACCAGCTCAGCCTGGCGCAGGTCGCCGTGCTCGCCGGGCTGCCGCAGGCGCCGTCGGCGTACAACCCGCAGACCAGCATGAAGCTGGCTGTGTGGCGCCAGCACTATGTGCTCGGGCGCATGCTGGTGCTGCACGACATCACCCACGCACAGTACACCGAAGCCCTGGCCGCGCCGTTGAACGTGTTGTCCGGGCGCGGCGTGCTGCACTACTCGGTCCAGGCCGATTTCGCCGCCGAGGCGGTGCGCAGGTTGATGGTCGCGCGTTTCGGCGAGTCGGCGTACACCGACGGCTACCGGGTCACGACCACGCTGCGCGACAAGGAGCAGAACGCCGCTGCCGCCTCGGTCCGCGCCGGCGTGCTGGCGTACGACCTTCGGGCCGGCTGGCGCGGGCCCGAAGGGCACGTCGACGTCGCCGACGCCGCGGCGGTGCGCGCGGCGCTGAAGAGCCGGCCCGACGTCGGCGGCCTGCAGGCAGCCGTGGTGCTCGACGTCACTCCGGGTGGCGTGCAGTTGCTGCGCCGCGACGGGCAGCAGGTCACGGTGTCGGGCCACGGCCTGGATTTCTGCCGCCCCGGTCTGTACCGGGGCGCGCCGCGACCGCGGCGGCTGCTGCGCGGCGCCATCGTGCGTCTGCTCCACGGCAAGGGCGGATGGGAAATCCGGCAGCTGCCGCGCGTGCAGGCGGCGCTGGTCTCGATGCAGCCGAGCACCGGAGCGGTGCAGGCATGGGTCGGCGGATTCGACTTCGCGCACGAGAAGTTCGACCACGTCAACCAGGCGTATCGCCAACCGGGATCGAGCTTCAAGCCGTTCATCTATTCGGCCGCGGTCGCCGAGGGCCTGGCGCCGTCGACGATCATCGACGACGCTCCGCTGGCGATCAACCCGGGCCCGGGCCAGCCCCTGTGGCAGCCGCACAACTACGAGAACTCCTTCAGCGGACGCATGCCGGCATCGACCGCGCTGGCCAGGTCGATCAACGTCGCCGCGGTGCGCGTGGTCCTCGCCGTCGGCGTGCCGTACGCGCGGCTGCACGCGTCGCAATTCGGTCTGCCGCTCGACCAGATCCCGCCATACCCGACCATGGTGCTGGGCGCGGGAAGCTTCTCGCCGCTGCAGATGGCGCGGGCCTACGGCGTGTTCGCGTCCGGCGGCTACCTGGTGCAGCCGCACCTGATCGATCGCGTCACCGACGCGCGCGGCCAGGTGCTGTACCAGTTCAGGCCGCCTGTGCTCGGCCAGGCCGGGGCGCCGCGCATCATCAGCCCCGGCAACGCGTTCCTGCTCACGACCATGATGCAGGACGTGATCAAGCGCGGCACCGGGGCGGCGGCGCGGGTTCTGGGGCGCAGCGACCTGGCCGGCAAGACCGGGACGACGTCGGATTTCCGCGACGCCTGGTTCGACGGCTTCGACCACGACCATGTCGCCGTGGCGTGGGTCGGTTTCGACCAGCCGCGCAGCCTGGGCAACGGCATGCAGGGCGCCGCCGTGGCGCTGCCGATCTGGATCGGTTTCATGCGCGAGGCGCTCGCGCACGATCCGGTCACGCCCTGGCAGACGCCGCCCGACGTCGTGCAGCTGCCGATCGATCCGTCGACCGGCTACGTCGCATCCGGCGGCGCGGGCGCGCCAATGGGCTATTTCCTGCAACAGTATCCCCCGATGGCCGCCGCCGCTGCGCGCCCGCAACCGGCGCCCGCGCAGCGTTCGCCGTTCGCCGGAATCCCCGGCGCCGGATACTGAGCGTTCCGACGAGGAGGCCCGATGCCCCGCACCTTGCGCCGACCCGCGCGCCGCGCCTTGCTGCTGACCCTGCTGGCGTGGCTGCCGGCGCACGCCGCGGGCTTCCGTTTCACGCCGTACCCGGCGCGTCACGCGCTGCCCGACGTGCATTTTCTCGACGGCGCCGGCAAGCCGACTTCGCTGGCGGCGTTTCGCGGCAAGGTCGTTCTGCTCAACGTCTGGGCCACCTGGTGCCCGCCGTGCGTGCAGGAAATGCCCACGCTGAACGCGCTGCAGCGCAAGCTCGGCGGCAAGGACTTCGCGGTCGTTCCGCTGTCGGTCGACAAGGGCGGCGTGTTCGCGGTGAAGAGCTTCTACCAGGACAACTTCATCGACCACTTGCCGGTGTACGTCGATCCGACGACCCGCGCGCTCGACGCGCTGCACGTGCTGGGTACGCCGACGACCATCCTGGTCGACCGGAAAGGGCGCGAGATCGCGCGCACCCTCGGCCCCGAGAACTGGGACGAGCCGACGATTCTGGCGCAGCTGCGGCAGGAGATCGCACGGCCTTGAACGGACAGGAGTGGCCCGTCGCGGCGCGCCGGCTGCTGGCCGTGCGCGCCGCGCGCAGCGTCGGACAGGGCGCGCTGGTCGTCGGCTTCACCCTGTACCTGCACGCCCTGGGCTGGAGCGCCGGCGCGATCGGCGCGGTGCTGTCGGCGGCGCTGCTGCTCGGCGTGCTGCTGACGGTGGCCATCGGCCCCTTGAGCGATCGCGTCGGCCGGCGCCGCTTCCTGCTCGGCTACGAACTTCTGGTCGTGCTCAGCGCGCTGCTCGCGCTGGCCAGCGCACGGCCGTGGGCGCTGGTCGTCGGCGCGCTGCTCGGCGGCTTCGGCCGCGGGGCGAACGGCGCCGCCGGTCCGTTCGGTCCGCTCGAGCAGGCATGGATCGCGCACGACCTGGCGCCGATGCAGCGTGCGCGGGTGTTCAGCCTCAACGCCACGCTCGGATTCGGCGGCATGGCGCTCGGCGCGCTGCTGGCCGCGTTGCCGGCTGCGCTGCACGGGATCCTGCCCGGGGCGCTGGCCTACCGCCCACTGTTCGTGCTCCCTCTGCTCGGTTCGCTGATCGGATTCGTGCTGTTGTGGCGCACGCCCGAGGCTGCGCGGTCGACCGCGCAGCCGGCGGCGGTGGAGCCGGGCGCGGCGGCGCCGCGCAGCCGCGCGGCCGAGAACCGGCTGCTCGGCGCGCTGGCGTTGGCCAACAGCCTCAACGGCCTGGGAATCGGCCTGGTGGCGCCGCTGATGGCGTACTGGTTCGCGCTGCGTTTCGGCCACGGGCCGGCGGCCATCGGTCCGGCGCTGGCGGCCGGATTCGTGCTCGCCGCCACCGGTGCGCAGCTGGCGCAGCGCATCGCCGCGCGCTTCGGCGTCGTGCGTACCGTGTTGCTGATGCGCGGAATCGGTCTGGCGCTGCTGCTGCTGACCCCGCTGCTGCCGTGGTTCGCGCTGGCCGCGGGCGTCTGGGCGCTGCGCGCGGCGTTCAACCAGGGAACCATCGGCGTGCGCCAGTCGCTGGCGATGGGATTGACCGGGCCGCAGCGCCGCGGCCTGGCGGCGACGGTGAACAACGTGTCGATGATGGTGCCGCGCGCCATCGGCCCGGCGCTGGCCGGGATGCTGCTGGCGCGCGGCTGGCTGGTGCTGCCGTTCGTCGCCGCGGCGCTGTGCCAGTGCGGATACCTGCTCGCGTATCGTGCGTTTTTCGGCGGCCTGAGCGACGCCGGCGCCTGAAAGCTGCGATACTGGCCTCGACCCTGGCCCGCAGGACTGGGCCGGCAGGACGATCATGGCCCGCAGGACATTTGCCGTCGTGCTCTTCTTCGCCGCGCGCAGCGTAGGGCTTGATCTTGAGCGTCTCCCATTCAGTCGGCATGTTCTCGGCCGTCGTGTAGAGCGTCACGATGCCGGTGTTGGGGTCGTAGCGGCAGAGCAGGCCGTTGGCGCGGACCAGCGCGTCCAGCGCCCCCGAGGCGGTGACGTTCTCCAAGAACAACGTCACCCT
>JAJZHS010000186.1 GCA_021798395.1 Pseudomonadota bacterium | reverse complement strand
CGGCGTCGCGCGCGGCGGCGTCGCGCCCCTGCGCGCCCAGGCGGGCGAGCATGTGCCAGGCCGGGCGGCCTTCGCTGCCGTTGAGCACGCTGGAACTGAGCAGTTCGGCCGGCGCGTGCGGCAGCGTGGCCAGCGTGGTGCGCGCGCTGGCCAGCGCCTGCGCGCCGTGGCGGCTGAATTCCAGGCGCAGGCCGGCGGTATCGATCGTGGGGGCAGCGGTCATGTTCGTCGGGGCCCGGCGTCGCCGGCGCGCCGCAGGCAAATTCCCCGGGATTCTATAGGCCGGCGTCGCCCGGCCCGCGGCCGGCGCCGGATTCGGCAGCCCCTAGAATCCCTGGCGACAGGCTCGCGCCCGGCGGGCCCGCTCGGACGACACTCGTGAGGACCGCATGCTATTCGTCACCGGAGGAGCCGGTTTCATCGGCGCCAATTTCGTGCACCACTGGCTCGGCGAGCACGACGAGCCGGTGCGTGTGCTCGACGCCCTGACCTACGCCGGCAACCTGGAAAGCCTGGCCGCGCTGCGCGACGACGCGCGATTCGGCTTCGACCGCGTCGACATCTGCGACGGCGCCGAAGTGGCCGCGCTGCTGCGCCGGCACCGGCCTCGCGCGCTGCTGCACTTCGCCGCCGAAAGCCACGTCGACCGTTCGATCCACGGCCCCGGCGACTTCGTCCGCACCAATGTGCAAGGGACCTTCGAGTTGCTCGAAGCCGTGCGCGCCTGGCTGGGCGCGCTCGAGCCGGCGCAGCGCCAGGCGTTTCGTTTCCTGCACGTCTCGACCGACGAGGTGTACGGCTCGCTGCAGCCGCACGAGGCCGCGTTCCACGAGGACACGCCGTACGCGCCCAACAGTCCGTACGCGGCGTCCAAGGCGGCCAGCGACCACTTGGTGCGCGCGTGGCACCACACCTACGGGCTGCCGGTGCTGACGACCAACTGCTCGAACAACTACGGCCCGTACCAGTTCCCGGAAAAGCTCATTCCGCTGATGATCCACCACGCGCTGGCGGGCAAGCCGCTGCCGGTGTACGGCGACGGCAGCAATGTGCGCGACTGGCTGTACGTGGACGACCACTGCCGCGCCATCGCGCGGGTGCTCGACGCCGGCGTGCCCGGGCGCACCTACAACGTGGGCGGGCACAACGAGGTGCGCAACCTCGACGTGGTGCACACCGTGTGCGACCTGCTCGACGCGTTGCGCCCGCGCGCCGGCGGCGGCAGCTACCGGCAGCAGATCGCCTTCGTCGCCGACCGCCCGGGGCACGACCGGCGCTACGCCATCGACGCCGGGCGCATCCAGCGCGAGCTGGACTGGACGCCGCGCGAAACCTTCGCCAGCGGGCTGCGCCGCACCGTGCAGTGGTATTTGCAGCACCAGGACTGGGTCGACCACGTCACCAGCGGCGCGTACCGCGCGTGGGTCGACCTGCAGTACGGCGCTGCGCAGGCGCCGCGGTCCGCCGCGGTCGGGCAGGGCGGGGGAAAAGGCCGATGAGCGCGCCGCGCCTGCTGCTGCTCGGCGCCGACGGCCAGCTCGGCTGGGAGTTGCGCCGCGCCCTGCTGCCGCTCGGCGAGGTCGTCGCCTGCGGGCGCGCCGAGGCGGACCTGGGCGATCTCGACGCGCTGCGCGCGCTGCTGCAGCGCGCGCAGCCCCAGGTCATCGTCAATGCCGCCGCGTACACCGCGGTGGACCGCGCCGAGAGCGAACCGGAGCGGGCGCAGCGGATCAATGCCGACGCCCCGGCGGCGCTGGCGCAATGGGCTGCCGGACGCGACGCCTGGCTGGTGCACTATTCGACCGACTATGTGTTCGACGGCCGCAGCGAGCGCCCTTACGACGAGCACGGCGTGCCGCAGCCGGCCAGCGTGTACGGACGCAGCAAGCTGGCCGGCGAGCAGGCGATCGCCGCGGCGGGCTGCCGGCATCTGCTGCTGCGCACATCGTGGGTCTACGCGGCGCGCGGCGGCAATTTCGCCAAGACCATGCTGCGGCTGGCGCGCGAGCGCGAGCAATTGCGCGTGGTCGCCGACCAGTTCGGCGCGCCGACCGCGGCCGAGCTGATCGCCGACGTCAGCGCACTGGCGCTGCACCGGGTGCTGCGCGACGCCGCGTTCGGCGCCCAGGCCAGCGGGCTGTACCACCTGACCGCGTCCGGCAGCACCAGCTGGCACGGCTACGCCGACTTTGTGCTCGATCAGGCGCGCGCGCTCGGCGACACGCTGCGCTGCACCGAATTGCTGCCGATCGCCACCGCGGACTATCCGCTGCCTGCGCCGCGGCCGGCGAATTCGCGGCTCGACTGCACGCGACTGCAGCAGCGCTTCGGCGTGCAGCTGCCCGACTGGCGGGTCCAGGTGCGGCGGCTGCTGGACGAGCTGCTGGCGCCGCGTTGAGCGGCGCGCGCCTGCGTCACGGCGGCCGCTGGCAGCGGGGCACGTCGAACGCCTCGTCCGGCGCCGCTGCGCGCGTCAGTCCGCGTCGCCGCTGCGTATCAGCGTGCGGTAGCTCCAGACGTAGATCGCGGCGAACAGCAGGCACCAGGCGACCAGCCAGGCGGTGTCGTTCCACCACAGCATGGCCGGGACGATGCTGAACGCGGCCAGCCCCCACAGGTACGGCGCGGTCGACGCGTTGGTCTCGCGCGCGCGCAGGTGCAGCGCGCCGTGCAGCCTGCGATGCACGAGGTGGTGCAGGTGCAGGCTGTCGGCGAGCATCCCCGGAACGCCGGCGCGGACGCGGCGGCGGTAGACCGAGAACAGCAGCTCCCAGATCGGATAGAGCAGCACCAGCAGCGGAAACCAGGGCGACACCTGCGGGTGGCGCTGCACCAGCAGGGTGGCCAGCAGCGCAGCGATGAAACCCAGTCCGTAGGCTCCGGTGTCGCCGAGGAAGATCTCGCCGCGCGGCCAGTTCCAGAACAGGAAGCCGAGCAGGGCGCCCGCGCCGACCACCGCCACGGTCATGATTTGCGCGTCGCCGACCTTCGACGCGACGTAGGCGATGGCGCCCAGAATCATCGCGCAGACCACTCCGGCCAGGCCGTGAAAGCCGTCGATCATGTTCACCGCGTGCGGCAGCGCGCCGAGCGCGAGCACGCTCAGCGCGGCGCCCGCCAGCGGCCAGTGGCGCAGCAGCGCGTCGAGCAGCGGCACGTCGACGCGGTCGATGCCCACGCCGAGCAGGACCACCGCGAGCAGTGCGGAGACGATTCCGGCGGCCGCGCGGATCATCGGCGCCAGGTGGCGGCGCAGGTCTTCCCAGACGCCCGAGGCGAGCAGCGGAACCAGCGCGGCGAGCAGCGACCAGGTGAAGCGCGCCGGCAGCAGCCCGTCGGCGCACGCCAGCGCCATGCCGGCGGCGATGCCGAGCATCACGCCGATGCCTCCGCTGCGCGGAGTCGGCCGCCGATGCGTCTTCTGCGCCTCGCCGAGGGGTTCGTCGAGGCCGAAGCCGCGCCGCTGCGCGGCCACGATCAGCGCGGCGCACGCCAGCCAGCTCAGCAGCGCGGCGAGGGCGATCGGTTGGCGGAGCATCGGGGCAGCGTGTCGCGCGTGCGCTGCGCGCTCAGTTCTGCTGCAACTCGATTTTCACTTCGAGCACCTCGAGCGAGTCCTGGCGCTCGAGTTTGACCTGGATGTCGTCGCGATTGATTTTCACGTAGCGCGAAATGACCTCGACGAGGTCGCGCTGCAGCGCCGGCAGATAGTCGGCCGGCGCTCCGGCCGCGCGTTCGTGGGCCAGGATGATCTGAAGCCGTTCCTTGGCGATCGACGCTGTTTTCTTCTTTTCCCCGAGCAGAAAGGACAGGATTGACATGGTGCGCCTCCTGTGTCAACGGCCGAACAGGCGTTTGATCAGCCCAGGCTTCTGATACTCGGTGAAACGCATGGGTCGTTGCTCGCCGAGGAAGCGCGCGATCAGGTCCTGGTAGGCCGCGGCCACGTCGCTGCCGTCGAGGTGGATCGCCGGCAGCCCCTGGTTGGACGCCTGCAGCACGGATTCGCTCTCGGGGACCACGCCGAGCAGGGGCAGGCGCAGGATGTCCTGGATGTCGTCGAGCGACAGCATTTCGCCGTCGGCGACGCGTTTGGCGTTGTAGCGCGTTACCAGCAGGTGCTCGCGCACCGGTTCAGCGCCCTCGATCGCGCGCCGGGTCTTCGAGCCGAGAATCCCGAGGATGCGGTCCGAGTCGCGCACCGACGAGACTTCCGGGTTGGTCACGACCAGCGCCTCGTCGGCGAAGTGCATTGCCAGCAGGGCGCCGCTTTCGATCCCGGCCGGGCTGTCGCAGACGATGTAGCTGAATCCCATGGTGTCGAGATCCTCGAGCACCTTCTGCACGCCCTCCTTGGTCAGCGCGTCCTTGTCGCGCGTCTGCGACGCAGGCAGCACGAACAGGTTGTCGCACTGCTTGTCCTTGATCAGCGCCTGGTGCAGGTTGGCTTCGCCGTGGATCACGTTGATGAAGTCGTACACCACGCGGCGTTCGCAGCCCATGATCAAGTCGAGATTGCGCAGGCCGACGTCGAAATCGATGACCGCGGTCTTGTGCCCGCGCAGGGCCAGGCCGGTGGCGAACGAGGCACTGGTCGTGGTCTTGCCGACTCCGCCTTTGCCCGAGGTGACGACGATGATTTTTGCCATGGTGACGAGAAACGAGGGGAAACGGCTAGTCGAGCGTCAGCGTGTCGATGCACAAGCTGTCTTCGCGCAGCTGGACCTGGACCGGGCCGCCTCGGCCCGGAAGGTCCTGCTCCGCGGTGCGGTAGACGCCGGCGACCGCGACCAGTTCGGGGTCGAAATGGGTACAGAATATCCGCGCGGCCGAATCGCCATGCGCGCCGGCCAGCGCGCGGCCGCGCAGCGGCGCGTAAATATGGATGTTGCCCGCAGCGATCAGTTCCGCGCCGTGGCTGACCGCGCCGAGCACGACCAGGTCGGCGGGTGCGTAGATCCGCTGTCCCGAGCGCAGCGCACGATCGATCAGCATGGTGCGCGGCGCGGAGGCGGCTGCCGGGGCCGCAGGAGCGGCGGGCGCCGCGGAAGCCGCAGGCTGCGATCCCTCCGTCGCGGCGGGGCGTGTCGCGTCGTGCACGCGCGCCAGCTGCGCGCCCGCCCAGGCGGACTGCGCGGCGTCGGCCAGCACGCCGATCGGGCGCACGCGCTGCGCGCGCAGCCAGTCGGCCAGCGCGTCGACGTCGATCGGTTCGTCGAGCCGGCGCACGTCGAGCACCAGGCCTTCGTCGCCGAAAAAGTCGGGCGAGGCGTCGAGGCGCTGGCGCAACGCCTGCTGCAGCGCGTCGAGGTCGCTGCAGCGCAGTTGCAGGTACAGGGTGTCGACCGCGCCCGCACGCAGGTCGAACAAGGCAGGCTTGCGGGTGTTCATGGGTCGCCTATGGTAGCGGTCGCGGTGCCCGCCGCGGCGGCGTCAGCGCCGAAAATAGCCCGCCGACCGCAGCAGCCAACCGGCCAGCGCTGCGGCGAGCACGCCGAGCAGAGCGCCGGCGACGACGTCGAGCGGGAAATGCGCCCCGACCGC
>JAJZHS010000185.1 GCA_021798395.1 Pseudomonadota bacterium | reverse complement strand
CTCGTCGCCGCAGGCGGTTCGCGCACCGCCGGCCGCAGCGACGCCCTGAGCCGTCGGCGGGGACGCCGCGGATGGCGCCGCGGCGCGCTGTCATCGCACGGTCATCACGGCGCGCTGCAATGCGGGCATGCAACCCCGCCCCCTCGACTCCAGCGCCGACGAGCCGACGCACCGATTCCGCGCCCTGTGGCTGTCGGACGTGCACCTGGGAACCCGCGACTGCAAGGCCGCCGAACTGCTCGGACTGCTGCGCGCCTGCGAAGCGCGCACCGTGTATCTGGTCGGGGACATCATCGACGGCTGGCGGCTTCGCAAAGGTTGGTATTGGCCCCAGGCGCACAACGACGTGGTGCAGAAACTGCTGCGCAAGGCGCGCAAGGGCTGCCGCGTGGTGTTCGTCCCGGGCAACCACGACGCGTTTGCGCGCCATTACGCTGGGCAGCACTTCGGCGGCATCGAAGTGCTGTCGGACGTGGTCCACGAAACGGCCTCCGGAGCCCGCCTCTGGGTCGTCCACGGGGACTGGTTCGACGGCGTGGTCATGCACGCCAAATGGCTCGCCCACCTCGGAGACGCGCTGTACGTGCTGAGCCTGAAGCTCAACCGCTGGCTGAACCATTTGCGCCACGGCCTGGGCTTTTCCTACTGGTCGCTGTCGCAATACCTGAAGGGCAAGGTCAAGAACGCGGTCAGCTACATCTCGAATTTCGAACAGCTGCTGGCCGAGGAGGCCGCGCGCCGCCATTGCGGCGGCGTGGTCTGCGGACACATCCATCGCGCCGAACTGCGTCGCATCGGCGCCACGCTGTACGCCAATTGCGGCGACTGGGTCGAGAGCCTGACCGCGGTCGCCGAGCGCGACGACGGCACCCTGCAGCTGTTGCAGTGGCTTCCGCAAAGCGGCGCGGTGCGCATCGTCGGCGAACTGACACCGGAAGCCGCGCCGCCGCTTCCCCAATCCAGCCCGGAACTCCAGCCATGCGCATCCTGATCGCCACCGACGCCTGGTCGCCGCAAGTCAACGGGGTCGTGCGCACCCTGAAGGCCACCGTCGCGCAACTGCGCGCGTCGGGCGAGGAAGTCGAAGTCGTCGAGCCCGGGCAATTCCGCACCATCGCCTGCCCGACCTATCCGGAGATCCGGCTGAGCGTTCGCCCCTACCGTGCACTGTTGCAACGGGTCGACGCCTTCGCTCCCGACGTGCTGCACGTCGCCACCGAAGGACCGCTGGGACTTGCCGCACGGCGCATCGCGCAGCGCATGGGCGTGCCGTTGACCACCGCGTACCACACGCGCTTTCCCGAATACGTCAAGGCGCGCTTCGGGGTCCCTCTGGCCTGGACATACGCCTACCTGCGCTGGTTCCACGGCGCGGCGCGCGTCACACTGGTGCCGACTCCGGTGGTGCGCGCCGATCTGGCCGCCAGGGGATTCGCGCGCCTGGCGCTGTGGTCGCGCGGAGTCGACACCGGCATCTTTCATCCACGCGAAGGCCGACGGCTCGAAGGCACGCCGCCGATTTTCCTGTATGTCGGACGCGTCGCAGTGGAAAAGAACGTCGAGGCATTCCTGCGCCTGGATCTTCCGGGGACCAAATGGGTCGTCGGCGAAGGCCCCGATCTGGAGCGCATCCGCCGCGCCTACCCCGAAGCGCGTTTTCTCGGCGTACTCACGCAGGACCGCCTGGCCGAGGTCTATTCAGGCGCCGACGTGTTCGTGTTCCCGAGCCGCACCGACACCTTCGGCCTGGTGCTGATCGAAGCCCTCGCCTGCGGCTGCCCGGTCGCCGCGTATCCGGTGACCGGCCCGCTCGACGTCCTCGGCGACGCGGCGGCGGGAGCGCTCGACGAGGACTTGCGCACGGCCTGCCTGGCCGCGCTGCGCATCCCCCGGCACAACGCCGTCACGCACGCGCGTCAGTACACCTGGGAGCGGGCCACCGAACAGTTCCTGCAGCACGTTCGGCACGCCGTATCCGAAACTGCGGCGGACGACTCGCGCGCGGCTGCTTCCAGTCCTTGAATCCTCAGCGGCATTGACTTCGCACCCGTACAAGAACAGGACCGGCCTGGCGCGCGTCGCGCAGGCGCTGCGCAATTCGGCCCGCGGGCTGCGCGTGGCGCTGCGCACCGAATCGGCCTTCCGCCAGGAAGTCGCGCTCGCGCTGTTGCTGCTTCCGCTTGGCGTGTGGCTTGGCCGCGACGCGGTCGAGCGCGTGCTGCTCGACGGCGCGGTGCTTCTGGTGCTGATCGTCGAACTGCTCAACACCGCGATCGAATACACCGTCGACCGCGTGTCGCTCGACGCGCACGAACTGAGCAAGACGGCCAAGGACCTCGGCAGCGCCGCAGTGCTGCTGAGCCTGTTGTTGTGTGCGCTGGTGTGGGCCGTGCTGCTGACGCGGGTGCGTTGACGCGCACCCGCGTCGCCCCCTGCTACGCTTGAGTGTCCGTGGCCCGCCTGCCGGCGGGCACTCCCGTCGCGTCCACGCGCGCTTCCGAAGGCGAGACCGTCATGCATGCCGTTTGTGTCTATTGCGGGTCGACCCGCGGCCAGGTTCCGGCGCACGCCGCGGCCGCCGCGGCGCTCGGCGCCGAGCTGGCCTTGCGTGGCATGACGCTGGTCTACGGCGGCGGCGGGGTCGGGCTGATGCGCGAACTGGCGGACTCGGCGCTGCGCGCCGGGGCGCGGGTCGTCGGCGTCATCCCGCGCCTGCTGCTCGAGCGCGAGTCCGGGCACACGGAGTTGCGCGAACTGCACGTGGTCGAGTCGATGCACGAGCGCAAACGCATGATGGCCGATTTCGCCGACGGCTTCATCGCGCTGCCCGGAGGGCTCGGCACCCTCGAAGAGCTGTTCGAGGTGTGGACCTGGCGCCAGCTCGGCTACCACAACAAACCGCTGGGACTGCTCAATGTCGACGGCTATTTCGACACCATGCTCGACTTCCTGGCGCAGGGCCACGAGCAGGGCTTGATGCGGGCCGAGGCGCTGGGCGCGCTCATCGTCGACCGCGATCCGGCGCGGCTGCTGGCCCGCATGGCCGCCGCGCAACCGTTGCACGACGACCCGTGGTGGACCATGCGCGAGCGGGTCTGAGCGCCCCGGCCGGATCGACCCGGCCCCGGGGGCGCTTCAGACCGCCGCTTCTCCGGTCTCGCCGGTGCGGATGCGGATCACCTGGTCGACCGCGGTGACGAAAATCTTGCCGTCGCCGATCTTGCCGGTGCGCGCCGCCTTGACGATGGCGTCGATCGCCGTTTCGACCACGTCGTCGCGGATCACGACTTCGATCTTGACCTTGGGCAGGAAATCGACCACGTATTCGGCCCCGCGGTACAGCTCGGTATGTCCCTTCTGCCGCCCGAAGCCCTTGACCTCGGTCACGGTCAGGCCGGTCACGCCGACCTCGGCCAGCGCCTCGCGGACTTCGTCGAGCTTGAACGGCTTGATGATGGCGGTGATCTGTTTCATGACTGTCCTCGTAGCGCGCAGCGATGACTGTAACAGGCTAGCCAAAGTCCGTATTGTCCGTATTGCGCCAGTTCAGCCCAGATCGTCGTCGCGCCAGCGCGACGTGACCGGGAAACGCCAGTCGCGACCGAACGCGCGGTGGGTGATGCGCACGCCCGGCGGCGCCTGGCGCCGCTTGTACTCGTTGACGCGCACCAGCCGCAGCACCTGAGCGACCACCGCGCGCGACGCGCCGGAGTCGAGCAGTTGGCGCGGGCTGGCGTCGTTTTCCAGGTAGGCCTCGAGCAGCGCGTCGAGGACGTCGTACGCAGGCAGGCTGTCCTGGTCGGTCTGGTCCGGCCGCAATTCGGCCGACGGCGGGCGCGTAATCATGCGCTCGGGAATCACCGCGGCCTCGCCGGCGGCCTCGGCCTGCGCATTGCGCCAGCGCGCCAACTGCCAGACCAGCGTCTTGGTCACGTCCTTGATCACCGCGAAGCCGCCGGCCATGTCGCCGTACAGGGTGCAATAGCCGGTCGCCATCTCGCTTTTGTTGCCTGTGGTCAGCACGATCGCGCCGCTGTTGTTCGACAGCGCCATCAGCAAGGTGCCGCGAATCCTGGCCTGCAGGTTCTCCTCGGTGGTGTCGCCGTCGCGCGCGGCCAGCAGCGGGCGCAGGCCGGCGCGGAAGGCGTCGAACATCGGTCCGATGTCGAGCACATCGTGGCGCACGCCCAGGCGCTGCGCCATCTGCAGCGCGTCGTCGAGCGACATCTGCGCCGTGTACGGTGACGGCATCATCACCGTGCGCACCCGCGAAGCGCCGAGCGCATCGACCGCCACCGCCAGCACCAGCGCCGAGTCGACGCCGCCGGACAGCCCGATGATCACTCCGGGAAAGCCGTTCTTGTTCACGTAGTCGCGCGTACCCAGGACCAGCGCGCGCCAGGCCTGCGCCTCGCGCGGCAGCATCGGCGCAGTCGGCCCGGGGCGCGGGCGCGCGCCGTCGAACGCGACGTGCAGCAGCGCCGGCTCGAACTGCGGCGCGCGCGCCACGGTGCTGCCGGCGACGTCGAGCACGAACGAGCCGCCGTCGAACACCAGTTCGTCCTGGCCGCCGACGCCGTGCGCGAACACCAGCGCCATGCCGGTTTCGCGGCAGCGCTGCGCCATCACCGCCTCGCGCATGCCGGCCTTGCCGAGGTGAAACGGCGAGGCGTTGAGCACCAGCAGCACCTCGGCGCCGGCCGCGCGCGCGCGCCGCGGCGCCTCGGCGAACCAGGCGTCCTCGCAGATGTTCACGCCGCAGCGAACCCCGCCGACTTCGAACACCACCGGCTCGCCGACGCTGGCGAAGTAGCGGCGTTCGTCGAACACCTGGTAGTTGGGCAGTTCGAGCTTGCCGTAGGTGGCCTCGACGCGGCCGTCGCGCAGCAGCGAGGCAGCGTTCCAGCGCAGCGGCTGCTGGGTCGACTTGGTGCGCACGTCGGGCTGCGCGCCGGGCGCGTGCGGGTGGCCGACGACGACGGCCAATCCGGGATACGCTTGCAGCTCCTGCGCCAGTCGCTCGAGTTCGTCGGCGCAGGCGCTGATGAACGCTGGGCGCAGCAGCAGGTCTTCGGGCGGGTAGCCGCACAGCGCCAGCTCCGGCGTGAGCAGCAGGTTCGCGCCGGCGGCGTGTGCGCGCGCGGCCTGCGCGACGATGGCGCGACGGTTGGCGGCGAGGTCGCCGACCGCGGCGTCGAACTGGGCAATGGCGATGGACAGTGGCATGGGAGAACATTTTCGCATCGAGCTCGGCGGCAGTGTCGCCGAACTCGACGCGCGACAGTGGGACGCGCTGGTCGACGCCACGCCGCAGACCACGGTGTTCCAGCGCCACGCCTGGCTGGCAGCGCTGCAGCGCTGCGGCTGCGTGGCGCCCGAGCGCGGCTGGCAGCCGCTGCTGCTGGCGCTGCGCGACGCCGGCGGCGCGCTGGCCGCAGCGTGCGCGCTGTACGTCAAGGGACATTCGTTCGGCGAATACGTGTTCGACTGGGCGTGGGCCGACGCGCACGAACGCTGCGGCGTGCCCTACTACCCGAAGCTGCTTCTGGCCACGCCGTTCACCCCGGTGCGCGGCGCCCGCCTGCTCGGCCGCGAC
>JAJZHS010000184.1 GCA_021798395.1 Pseudomonadota bacterium | reverse complement strand
GAACGTGCCGCCGCCGGGGCGGCTGCGCAGCAGCGCGCGCACGACGGCCCGGGTGAGGTGCTCGACCTGTTCGCGCATCGCCGCCGACGCCGCGCTGGAGCCGCCCTGCACGGCGAGAAAGGCCTTGGTCAACGCGACCTGGATCTTGCCCGGTTCGAAGCCGACCACCGCGCCGTTGCGCCGGATCACCTTGTAGTCCGCGTAGGCCTGTGCCGCGTCGTGCGCGGGCTCCGGCAGGAGGGGCGCCGCGGGGGGGCGGGCGGCTTCGGTGCTGGGGGTTGGATTCACGCGGTTTCTCCTTGTGTTCGCGGTGTGCAGGCGCCCTCCGCATGCGCGCGATGCGCGCCGCAAAGACATTGAATACACTATATCTAGCGTATGTGATCGTTGCAATACCCTATTCCTAGTGGGTACCCGCCACCGGGCTCGGGCTTCGCGGGGCCCGCGGGATCAGTCCGGGTGGGCGCCGAACAGGGTGGCCGGCAGGCCGCTGAGGCGGCGCAGCGCAGTCCAGTCGAAGTGCGGTCCGGGGTCGGACTTGCGCTGCGGCGCGATGTCGCTGTGGCCGACCACCTCGCCGATCGGGTACGCCGCGCACAGCGCCGGCAGCAGGCGCGCCAGGGCGGCGTATTGCGCGGCCTCGAACGCGCAGTGGTCGCTGCCCTCGAGCTCGATGCCGATGCTGAAGTCGTTGCAGCGCGCGCGCCCGCGGTGCTCGGACACCCCCGCGTGCCAGGCGCGTCGCGCGCACGACACGTACTGCACGACCTCGCCTTCGCGCCGCACCAGGAAATGCGCCGAGACCCGAAGTCCGGCCAGATCGGCGAACGCCGGGTCGGCGTCGGGATCGAGGCGGCCGAGGAACAAGGCGTCGATGAAGGGCCCGCCGAAGCGTCCCGGAGGCAGCGAAATGTTGTGCAGCACGACCAGATCGATCGCGCGGCCGGCAGGCCGCGCATCGGCATGCGGCGAATCGCGCCGCAGCGCATCGCGCCACCAGCCGAGGGCGAACTCGGGCTCAGCGCGCATCGTCGTCGCGGATTCCCAGGCGTTCGATGCGGTAGCGCATCTGACGCAAGTTCAGACCGAGCAGGTGCGCCGCCGCGGTGCGGTTGAACCGCGTGCGCCGAAGCGCCTCGAGCAGGATCGCGCGTTCGACGTGGTCCAGATACGCGGGCAGGTCCGGCGGAAGCTCCATGGCCGCCTGGGGCGGCGTCGCCCCGGCGGCCGCGGCGCGTTCGCCCGGTGCGGTCACCGCGGCCGCCGGCGCGCCCAGATCGTCGGCGCCGATGGTGTCGCTGGCGGCCAGCGCAGCTGCGCGCTGCAGCATGTTCTCGAGTTCGCGGACGTTGCCGCCGAAGCTTTGCCGGCTCAAAGCCGCGAGCGCTTCGTCACCCAGGCGCAGCGCAGGGCGTTCCTGGTCGCGGCGGATGCGTGCGAGCAAGGCGTCGGCGAGCTGCGGCAAATCGTCGAGGCGGTCGCGCAGCGGCGGCAGCGTGACGCCGATGACGTTGAGCCGGTAGTAGAGATCCTGGCGGAAGCTGCCGTCGGCCACGCACCGCGCGAGGTCGCGGTGGGTGGCGCTGACCAGCCGCGCGTCGACCGGAGTCTCGGCGGTTTCGCCGATCACGCGCACCCGCCGCTCCTGCACCGCGCGCAAAAGCTTGGCTTGCATGGCCAGAGGAAGTTCGCCGATTTCGTCGAGGAACAGCGTGCCGCCTGCCGCCGCGGCGAAGAACCCATCGTGGGCGTTGACCGCCCCGGTGAACGCTCCCTTGCGATAGCCGAAGAACTCGGCTTCGAGCAGGTGTTCCGGGATCGCGCTGCAGTTCACCGGTACGAACGGGCCCGCGGCGCGGTTGCTCAGTTCGTGCAAAGCGCGCGCGGCGAGTTCCTTGCCGGTTCCCGATTCGCCCTGGATGAGCACCGGGGCCATGCCGCGCGCGGCGCGGCGCAGCGCGTCCTTGACCGCGCGCATCGGGGGCGAATCGCCGACCAGCGCGTGCAGCGCAGGGGTCGGTCGCGCGCGCTCCACCGCAGCGCCCAGCGCCAGCGCCGAGCGCACGACCTGGCGCAGCTGGCGCAGGTCGACGGGCTTGGTCAGATAGTCGAACGCTCCGGTCTTCAGTGCCTGCACCGCGGTGGCGGCGTTGCCGTACGCGGTGGCCATGACCACGCGCTCGGCGCGGTGCCGCGCGGCCAGCCACGACAGCAGCTCCATGCCTTCGCCGTCGCGCAGCCGCATGTCGACGATGGCGACGTCGAAGGCGCCCTGCTCGAGCAGCGCGCGGGCCTCGGCGACGCCGGCGGCTTCGGCGACTTCCCAGCCCTCGCGGATCAGCGTCAGCGCGTAGATCTCGCGCAGGTCCGGTTCGTCGTCGACGACCAGGATGCGGGGCGTGGGCGCGGCAGGCGTGGCTTCGCTCATCGTCAAGGACCTGGCTGCTGGCGGATCACGAACTCGCCGAAGGCTTGCGGGGTTGCGGCCAGGCGCACACGGTACTCGACCGTGGCGCCGTAGCGCGAACACAGTTCCTGGCAAATATACAGGCCCAGCCCGGTGCCGCGGCTGTCGGTGGTGAAAAACGGCTCGAACAGCTGCGCGCGCAGCGCCGGATCGACCAGCGGGCCGTCGTTGGCCACCGCCAGCTCGCGCACGCGCGGGGCGCCGCGCAGCTGCAGACTGATCGCGCCGTCGCGCGCGCTGGCGTAGCGCCGCGCGTTGTTCAGCAGATTGACGAGGACGCGGCGCAGGTGCTGCGGATCGAATGTCAACGTGGAGTCCGGGTCTTCGGCGTGCACGACGATGCGCCGCGGCTGGTCGGCCGCGAACTCGGCCTGCAGCTCGAGCAGCAGCCGCATCGGTTGCAGCGCGACGCCGCCGCGCGCGCCGGCGCGGCCCAGGTCGAGCACGTCCTCGACGATGCGGTTGAGGCGCTCGACGTTCTGCGCGATCAGGGCGTTCATGCGCGCGCGCTGGGCATCGCTCAGACCGGGTTCGGCGCCGAGCTGGTTGGCCTGGCCGATGGCGCCCAGAGGGTTGCGGATTTCGTGCGCCACCGCGGCGACCAGCCGGCCCAGGGCGGCCAGCTTGTCGCGTTGCAGCTGCTGGTCGATGGCGCGCAGGTCCTGCACGAATACGAGATAGCCGGGGCCGCCGGGAAGCAGCCGCAGCGGCTGCACCCGCGCCTGCAGGCGCAAGCCATCGGGTGTGTCGAAGGTCACCGTCGCGGGCGGCGTGCCGCCTGCGGCGCGCAGCGCCGCGGCCAGTTCGTCGGCGCCCGGATAGTGCGCCTGCCTGCGGCCTTCGCCGATTTCCCAGTCGCGCAGGCCGAGCAGGCGGCCGGCCGCCGGGTTGGCGCTTTCCACGTTCAGCGCCGCGTCGAGCACCAGCACACCGTCGGGGTGTTCGAGCAGCACGTGACGGTTGATCGCCAGCTGGCGTCCGGCGCGCGCTTCGCTCGCCTGCGCCTGTTGCTCCTGCCGCGCCAGCCGTTGCGCGAGTTGCCAGGCCAGCAGCCCGATGGCCACGTACGCGCCGCCGACGACTCCGGCGGCGAGCAGTTCGCCGGTGCCGTGGTGGGGTTCGCGCAGCACCCAGGCGGCCTGCGTGAGCAGCAGCAGCGTGACCACGGTTCCGCTGGCGACGACGAAGCGCAAGGTTCCGTACAGACCCGCGGTGAGCACCGGCAGCGCGTAGCACAGGACGAATTCGCGCGCCGCGTCGCCGGCGGCGAACTGCATGGCGGCGAAACCGGCCAGATCGACCGCCATGGTGCCGAGGACCTGCCAGGCGAAACCGCGGTTGCCGCGCAGGGTCAGGAGCTGCACCGCGACCGCGGCCAGGTACGCCGCGCTGAGCACGAGGCCCGGCGTGCGCTCCGGCGCGGTGCGCAGCGCGAACCAGCCGACGAGCATGCTGGCCATGGCCAGCCGCGCCCAGCACAGCAGCCTGAACGCGCGCTGGCGCTCGCGGCTCGGCTGGGTCGGGCCGAGGATCCGTCGGCCCAGCGCTCCGGCGTCGAACAGCTCAGCGGTCCACGCCGGCATGTTCGGCGCAGCAGTAGGGCTCGCCCCCGCGCCAGACGCAGCGGCTGGCCGGAACGTGCACGCCGCAGCGTCGGCACGGCAGCATCGGTTCCGGCGCCGCGCGCGGTGGCGTGTCCGGCGCATGCCGGCGTCCGCGACGCTGCTGCCCGCGCTTGACCAGCAGCAGCACGCCGACGGCGACGATGAAGACGATCAGGTACTTCAACGGTGCAGGATGACCTGGAGCACGAAGCGCGACCCGACGTAGCTCAGAAGCAGCAGCGCCGAAGCCGTGAACAGCCAGCGCAGCGCGCGCCGACCGCGCCAGCCCAGCAGCCCGCGGCCCAGCAGCAGCGCGGCGAACAGCAGCCACGACGCGACGCCGAACACGGTCTGGTGGTTGAACTCGAACGGCCGGCCGAACAGTCGGGTGCTGAACAGCATCGCGAACACCAGCGATGCGCTGAGGAACACGAAGCCCAGGGTGGCGAGCCGATACGTCAGCTTCTCCAGGGTCATCAAGGGAAGCTGCGGGCTCAGTCCGGCCACGCGAGCCTTGCGCCGGTGCAGCGCGCGTTCGGCCGAGCGCAGCATCACGCCGTGCAGCACCGCGGCGCCGAACAGCCCGTAGGCGGCGATGCCGAGCGCCCAGTGCAGCGAGAATTCGATCCCCGCGCCGTGCGGTGCGAGCCGGTCCGGGGGGAAGAACCAGGTCAGCAGCAACGAGATCGCCGCCAGCAGGCAGATCCACGCGCGCAGGCCCTGCAGCGGGTAGTACAGGCTCTCGACCCAGTAGACCGCGGCGACCAGCCAGAACGTCAGCGACAGTGCCGGGGCGAAGCCGAAGTCCGGATCGTGCAGGCCTTCGAGCACGAGCACGAAGCTGCACGCATGCGCGACCCACGCCAGCAGCATGAACAGGGTGGCCGCGTCGCGGGTGCCCGGGATCCGCGCTTCGCGCACCGGCGTGGCAAGCCGCGGCCGCGCGAAGAACGACGCGAGCAGATATAAGGTGAAGGCCGTGCCGTTGACTAAAATCCACATGTTTTCAGTGTAACCGAGGCCCATGCCGCAGACCGCGGCAGCCCCCACCATGCTCAACAATCTGACCCAGCGGCTGTCGCGCGTCGTCAAGACGATCCGTGGCGAGGCGCGCATCACCGAATCGAACATCGCCGACATGCTGCGCGAAGTGCGGCTGGCGCTGCTCGAGGCCGACGTCGCGCTGCCGGTGGTGCGCGCGTTCACCCAGCGCGTCAAGGACAAGGCACTGGGCCAGGAAGTCGTCGGCTCGCTGTCGCCGGGGCAGGCGCTGGTCGGCGTCGTGCACCGCGAGTTGGCGGCGCTGATGGGCGACGGCGTCAGCGCGCTGAACCTGGCGGTGCAACCGCCGGCGGTCGTGCTGATGGCCGGCCTGCAGGGCGCCGGCAAGACGACGACCACGGCCAAGCTGGCGCGCTGGCTGATCGAACGGCAGAAGAAGAAGGTGCTGACGGTGTCGTGCGACGTCTACCGGCCGGCGGCGATCGCGCAGCTGCAGACCGTCACCGCGCAGGCCGGCGCCGAGTTCCTGCCGTCGACGCCCGACGAGCGCCC
>JAJZHS010000183.1 GCA_021798395.1 Pseudomonadota bacterium | reverse complement strand
AGTCCAACACGGCCTACCAAAATTCCATGCGGTTTCGCGGACCCGTCTCGTCGTCGCCGCGGTCTCGCCGCGCGTCACCCTTGCAGGCGCTGGCCGAAGGCGCCGTCGCCGGGACGGAAGTCGCCCGTGCGCCGGCCTGGCGGGCCTGCCACAGGTCGTAGGCAGTCTGTTGCGCCAGCCAGACGTCAGCTCGGCCGCCGCGATCGACACCGAGCCACTGCTCGATGCACAGTGCCATCTCGGAGGAAATCGCCCCACGCCCATTGAGTACGCGCGACAGCGCCTGGCGGCCGACCAGGACGGATCGAGCTTGATCAACTGGCGCTGCAGCTTCGCGGCGTGCGCGGCGTTGATCCCCGCGTTGCTGCCGCCCTCGAAGAACGCCTGCAGGCCCTTGTCGCGAAACGTCTTGATCATGGCTCGATTGTGGCGTGTCGCGCGACGCACGACAAAACCCAGTTGCGCAAGGCCATGCACCGTTCGACCCACGCCGGGGCCGCCGCCACGGATCGGATGAACAGACCGGGCGCCGAGCAATGCGCATCCGGGATCTCGATGCACCACGCGTCTTGAAAGTCGGCGCCCCGGACGTATTCTGCGTTGACATCCACCCCGCTCTCAGCCTTTGGTTGAGGTCATGCGAGTCGTGGGAAGCCCAGGGTGTCGAGGTACGTGACCGTGAGGACGCGGTTCAGTCCGGCCCCGCTATGCCGCCACCAGTGGCCTGCACCGCGTGCAAGTTGCACCGCCAACTCATGGGCAGCGCCCAGCGCCAGGCTTCCGGATGGCACCCGAGTCTCTCTCGGTTCTGCAGTCATGCCACGCTCCTTCGCAATCCAGCGAACTGCGTACAGGTCGACGAAGCCGGTGGCGATACCAGCGCCGGCGAGGTGGATGCGCGGCCGCGCAACGTCGCCTTTTGCGACACGTGACTGCCGGCAGGTTCGCTGCCATACTCGGCCGCGCCTGACGACAACACCGGCGCGCAAGACCGGAAGGCGCGCCCGACACAATCCGGGGAGACACGATGACGGAGACAGAACTGCTCGGCGGTCTGCTGAGCATCGATCGGGGGTGGGCGGTCAACAGCTATCAGATGTCGGCATCCAGGGTCGACGTCTGGATCGCGCCGCGCGCGGCACCTGCGCGCGGCTGGTTCGGCCAGTCGAAGCGGGCGCCGGAAATCGACGCCGCCGAGGCCGTGTGGCGGCACACCAATCTGTGCTGCATTCCCTGCTATGTGCACGTGCGTGCACCGACCCCGCACGCGCTCGACGGGCTGCCGTGGGCCGGGGGGTCCGATCTGCCGTTCAGCCGCGCGATGGGCGACCGGGTGTTCGCGCTGCTCGCCGAGGGAGTCGATTACGCGGCGATCTGCAACGTGCTCGGCATCAGCTTCGCCGACCTCTGGAAGTACAAGGTCGCGCTGGATACCGGCAGGGCCCGCGTGTCCAAGCAACAACCGACGACCGCCGGCGCCGCGGCGGTCGCGACGCCGATTCCAGCGGCCGCCGCGGCAGCGGCCGTCGGTTTCGACGCCGACGGCGTCCCCGATCCGGCCGACCCGGTCTGGCAGGCGCTGATCGAGGGCTCGGTGGCGCTGAACGTCCGCACCCTGAGCCTGAAGTTGCTGTTGACCCGGCTGCGCTCCCAGTGGGCCATGCTGGACGACGAAGAAGTCAAGATCGCCAAGATCCGCGAGTTGCAGCGCTATTTTCTCAAGAGTGCCGGTGTGCTCGGCTACGAACTGGCCCAGTTGCGGAGGCTGCAATGAGCGCAGTCCCCGCCGTGCCGGCCGAGCTGGTGTCGCGTCTGGTCTCGGCGGACGAGGCTGCCGCACTGATCGCCACCGGGCGCCACTTCGCGCTGGCGGCGGACGAGGCCGTGCTGCGCGGCCTGCCGCCTGGCAACTGGATCGCCGGCACCATTCCCTACTTCATCGACGCCGCGGGCGGGGAGACCAGCCGCGAACGCGTGTTCGTGAGCGAGATCCCGGTGTTCGGTGCCGCCCCGCGTCTGCTCGAGTACGACGTCGACAGCATCGCGCGCGTCTGCCTGGACGCACCGGACAACGGCTTCTCGCTGATCATCCTTCCGGCGTTCAGCGCCATCCACTCGGCATTCGCGCGCCATGCTCCAGGCTTCGACAACATGTACCTGAGCCCGCTCGCCGGCTGGGTGGCCGGGGTCCACCTCGACGACCTGGGCAAGGCGAAGCCGCTGGTGGCCAACGGCCAGCAGGCCCGCTTTTCCGGCGAGAACGCCGTGGTCGCCCACGTTCCGCTGCCGCCCGGGATGGTGGCGCACCTCGATATCGACAACCTCTACGAACAGGGCGACGGCGACGAGATCCGCTTCCCGGAAACAGGATTTTCGGCCGGCGACTGCGCCATCAACGGTCGGAGCGAGAATCTGGCCGACTACCTCGTGCAGCAAGGAATCGACACCCGGCTGCCGCTGGTCGCCGACTACCAGGGAGCCATGATCAACGTCAGCATCGAGGCGGTCGATGCCGCCGGCAGGCGGGTCGATTTCTACGCTCCGGTGTTCGAGAACGTCGCCTACCGCGTGGCCAGGCCGGTCTCCGGCGCCCGACAAGGCATCGATGCCCGGCCCGGGGTCCCGGGCCGGCTCGTGTTCAGCTGCAGCTGCGTGCTCAACTACCTCTACCACGGGCTCGAGGGCCGGCAGGCCGGAGCGCTGCGCGGCCCGGTGACCTTCGGCGAAGTGGCGTACCAGTTGCTCAACCAGACCTCGGTTTTTCTCGGCATCGAACGCCGGGGTTGAGCCGGGGGCGGTCGGCGCCCCGAAACGGCGGATCCTCGGCGCGGGCGGCCGCCCGGGCCGGTCGCGGCTTCGCGTCGGTCAGGGAGTGGGCGACGACGACGCGGCGGCCGGCGCGGGCGCGCAATGCCGCCTGAATCGCGGCCCCCCGCGCATGCCGAACAGGATCCGGCTCAGCACCAGAAGCCCGATCGCCTGGCCAAAGCCGAGCCGATGCAGGCCGAACAGAGGCGGCATGAGCCAGTTCCACAGCGCCATCACGACGGCGCCGAAGACGACGATGCCAGCGACGATCATGAGCGCGATCTTGGCGCAACGCGCCCGATTGCACCCGCGGGACGAGGCATCGCGTGGGCAACGGCAGTGGGCATGCATGGATGGGGTCCTCAGGTGTGGTTGAAGGCATCGGTTTCGAAATCCTGCAGGCGCAGACGCAGGCGCTTCAAGGCCTTGTGCTTGCGCAGGGTCAGGGCGTTGACGCTGGATCCGGTACGCGCCGCGAGGTCCTTGAAGCTGCCGCCGTCGATGGCGTGGGCCACGAAGGCTTCGCGCTCCGCGTCGGGCAGTTCGGCAATGGCCGCATCGAGTTCGGCGCGCAGCTCGCCCAGGCGGTACGCGCGCTCGGGGTCGTCGAGGCGGGCCGAGAACCGTCCCTCCACCGCGGATTCGGCGGCGGCGTCGTATGCGCTGCCGACGACTTCACTGCGCCGCGCTGCACGGAACCGGTCGGCGATGCGGTTGCGCGCGACGCGGAACAGCCAGGCGCCGGCCTGTTCGACGGGCCGCATCAGGCGCGCCATCTCGATCAGTTCGCAGAAGACATCCTGCAGCATGTCGTCCACGTCGGCGTCGTCGAGAAGTCTCCGGCGCAGGAAATTGCGCAGGCGCCCGCGCTCACCGCAGTACGCGGCGCTCAGTTCGGCGTCCTGCTCGATCGCGCTGCCCTGGGCGGACACGCGCGACGTCGGCGGCATGGGATTGGGCAAGAAGGAACTCGTCGGTTTGCGTCGATTGTCCGTGTAGACGTCGATCAACGGGGAATCTTTCGTTGACCTGCCCGACTGCGCCGCCGCAGGGCGACATCAGAAGGTATACGGGAAACGCAGCGCCAGCGCATAGTTCGGCGCGTCGGGGGTCAGCCCGGCCTGCAGCGTGGCGCTCAGCGTCAGGTGCTCGCTCAAGGCGTAGTTCAGGCCGAAGCCCAGCGAGACGTTGGTGCTGGCGCTCCCGGTCACGGTCTGCCAGCCCTGCCCGGCCAGTTTCACCTTGGTCGAGCGCGCGAACAGTCCCGACACGCTGGTGCTGACCGAGGCGCGATCGTTGAGCACCAGCGCGAAGCCGCCGCCGAACTGCACGCCGTCGCCGAGCTTGACGCGCCCGCTGCTGTCGATCGTCGCCGGGTCGATGACGCCGACGTCGCGCGCGACGTTGTACAGGTAGCCGATGCTGCCGAACAGCACGACCGGATCGTTGCTCTTCAGGAACGACACGCTCGGGTTGACGCTCCACACGCCGTTGCCGGTCGGCAGCCGCTGCGGCACCTGGAGATTGGAGTTGCTCGCGTCGGGCTGGGTCACCGCGATGCCGAAGGGCGAGGTCCCGGTCGGCGCCGTGACCTTGAGCGACGCGACGACGTCGGGCGCGTTCTCGTGCTCGCGCAGCAGTCGCCAATCGAAGCCGAAACTGACGTCGCCGATCGCGTTGTCGTGGACCGACGCCTCGCTGATCGCGGTGCTCGACGCGTTCTGCCCCGCGCTGAGGAAGGTGCTGCTGCGCACGACGTACGGCAGGTCAAAGTCCAGCGTCAGGTCGTCGCTCACGCCGTACTGCGCCGCGAGGTCGAACGTATGGATCTGCGCCTTGGTCTGGCCGACCGAGATGTTGCCGAGAAAGATCGCGTCGAGCGCGAGAAAGCCGCTGAGCGAGAGCTGCCGCCGGTCGTAATAGGTGTCGTTCCAGCCGGCGGTCAAAGTCAGCTTGCGGTGGAATTGCGGCGCGTGCCCCTGTGCGGCGACTTCGGCCGGGGTCTGCCTGGCCTCGGCCGCGGTCTGCTGCCGTTCGGTGCCGAGCGCAGGCGCCTCGCCGCCTGCGCCCGCCTCACGCTGCGGCGTGTCCGCCGCGGCCTGCGCGAACTGCAGCGGCGCGCCGGGCGGAAGCCCGGCGATGGCGCCGCCTTGCAGCAGCTGGGCGCCGACCATGTCGCTCGGGTAGCCCTTGCCGCGCGCGCGCAGCTGGGCGTCGTCCAGCGCGCGCCACGCCGGCAGCTGCAGTTGCACGACGCGCGCGCGCAGCGCGCCGATCTCGCGCTGCTGTTGCGCGAGCTGTTGCTGCAGCGCCAGGACCTGCTGCTGCAGCGCGGCCACCGGGTCGGCGGCAACGGACTGCGCCCCGGCCGCGGTGGACAGCAGGAGCGGCGCGGCAGCCGCGGCGTAGCGACGGAACTTGCGATGAAGGTTCATGGGCTGGGAGATCTGGGCTTGTCGTTTGGTTGTGCGTGCGCCTGCGCCGTCAACGGCGCGGCATCATGTTGCGCAGCTGGCCGAGCAGCGCCGGCGTGGCGCGCGCCGTGGCCGACGCGGTCATCACGGTCAGCGTCGCGCGGTTGCTGACCCGCTGGCCGTCGCCGACGATGCGCAGCATCTGGCTGACGTAGCCGCCGCCGGCGGCGCCGACCGATTGCGCGGCCAGCCCCAGCGGTGTCGCGATCTCCAGTGCCACCCCGCCGCGGCCGTCGCCCGCCACCGTGGCGCTGGCCGCGCCGACGACATAGCGCGCTCCCAGGCTGCCTGAACCGGGCAGCGGCTGCAGCGCAGTCGACGCATCGGCCAGGCGAACGACGAAAGTATTGCTTCCGGCGTTGGCATCGCCGGCGACCTGCGTCAACTGGCCGACCC
>JAJZHS010000182.1 GCA_021798395.1 Pseudomonadota bacterium | reverse complement strand
CCCATTCGGCCTGCCGCGCGCAGCAGGCATAGCTGTCGGGCTTGATCTCCAGGTTGACGATGATCGCGTCGTCGCGGCCGGCGTCGGCCAGGTCGCGCAGCGACGGCAGCCGCGGGCACAGCGCGCGCCACGGCAGCGCGCTGGCGCGGCCGGTGAGGTCGGTGGTGCGCGCCAGGTCGTCGTCGTGCAGCAGGAACGCGACCCCGTCGACGCTGAGCTTGACGTCGCACTCGAACGCGCGCAGTCCGGCGGCGCGCGCGGCGGCGAACGCCTGCAGGGTGTTTTCGGGTCCCCAGCCGGCGCCGAGGCGGTGTGCGATCAGCGCGGGGTCGGGCGCTGCCCCGCCCCTGGGGGCGCTCACGACCCGCACCGGCGTTTCAATCGGTCGAGTTCGCCGTAGGTGATGGTGCCGCGCTCGCTGGCGGAGCGGATGGCCTGCACCATGCAGGGCGAGGTCGCGCTCATCTGCAGTTCGCTGGCGTCGACCGGAAGGCCGTTGCGGCGCAGGTGCAGCAACAGCAGCACGACGCCGAGCACGGCCACGCCGAGCACGACGCCCAGCAGACCCTGGACATGGACGTTGGTCGTCGGACGCGGGTCGGGGGATGCGGTCGGCATGGTGCGGTCTCAAGCCCGGCGCAGCGCAGGATTCAGCGTGTACGTGCCGGTCAGCGAGGCTTGCGCCAGCACGTGCCCGGCGATCGCCGCGCGGACCTGCGCGCCGCCGAACGTACCGTCGACCGGGCAATGCGCGATGTCCAGCGCGTACACGGTGAAGGTGTAATGATGCAGCAGCGCGTCGTTCCACGGCGGGCACGGGCCGTCGTAGCCGTGGTACGGGCCTTCCATGTCCTGGTCGCCCTTGAACCAGGCGGTGTAGTCGTTGATGCCGTGGCGCGGCGCCGGCCCGGGAAGCTGCGGCTTGCCGCGCTGCGTCACCCCGGAACTCATGCTGGCGGCCGCAATGGCGCGCCAGTCGGCAGGAATGTCGACCAGAACCCAGTGGAAGAAATCCACCCGCGGCAGGTCGGCCGGGACCACCTGGCCGTCGCGGTTGACGTGCTCGGCCGAACTGGGTACGTCGGGGTCGTGGCAGATCAGCACGAAGCTGCGCGTGCCGTCGGGAACGTCGTCCCACGCCAGATGGGGGTTGCGGTTGTCGGACAGCGCGACGTGGCCGACCGAGGCTGGCTTGCAGAAGGCGAATTGCGGCGGAATGGCTTGCTGCTCGGCGAAGGATTGGCTGCTCAGGCGCATGGCGATCTCCCGGCGTGGATAGGGGGACGGGCGAGGCGCCCGCACGGCGCACGCGACGTCGGATCCACTGTAACAGGCTGCCGGTCGGCCGCGCACCCCGCGGCACGGTGCGTCGGCGCGCTTGCGTCATGCGGCGTCACCGTCCTGTCACGCGCCTGCCGATAGACTATAGGATCCCGCCGGCTGGCGTCGCGCGGGCCTCCTGCCCCCCATGCCGCTCGATCTGCAACGCCGCGTTCCAGTGCCCGTGCCGAACCGGCGCGACCTGATCGCGTTGCCGCTGATCCTGGCGCTGTTCTTCATCGTCAGCCACGCCGGGCACCAGATGGCCGTGCCGTACCGAATCGGGCAGAGCCTGCCGATCTCGCTGTCGCCGGCCATGCTGCCCGAGTATGGCCTGTACACGGTGCTGCGCATGCTCGCCGCGCTGCTCGTCTCGCTGGTCTTCACCATCGTCTACGCCTGGCTTGCGGCGCACAACCGCTACGCCGAGCGCATCCTGATCCCGGCGCTCGACGTGCTGCAGTCGGTTCCGGTGCTCGGCTACCTGTCGATCACCGTCACCGGGTTCATCGCGCTGTCCCCGGGCAGTCTGTGGGGGGTGCAGATGGCGGTGATCTTCGCCGTCTTCACCGGCCAGGCGTGGAACATGGCGTTCGCTCTGTACCAGGGCATGAAGACGCTGCCGCGCGATTTGCAGGAGGCGGCGACGCTGTACCGGCTCAACGCCTGGCAGCGTTTCTGGAAGCTGGAGCTGCCGTTTTCGATGCCGGGTCTGCTGTGGAACACCATGATGTCGATGTCGGGCGGCTGGTTCATGGTCGTCGCCTCGGAGGCGATCACGGTGTCGGGGCAGACCGTCACCGTGCCCGGCGTGGGCTCGTACATCGCGCGCGCGATCGCCGTGCGCGACCTCGGCGCGATCGGCTGGGCGATCGCCGCGATGATCGTCATCATCCTGCTCTACGACACCCTGCTGTTCCGCCCGATCGTCGCCTGGGCCGACAAGTTCAAGCTCGAATTGACCGCGTCGGCCGACGCGCCGGACTCGTTCGTGCTCGATTTCATTCGCCGCACGCGGCTCATCCGCGTGCTCGGCGCGCTGCCGCAATGGCTGTGGGAACTCAGCCTGCGGCTGACGCCGCGCGTCGGCCGCGCCAGGCCGGCGTCGCCGCGGCTGCTGCGCCTGGGCGACGCCGTGTTCTACGCCTCGCTGGCCGGTTTCGCGATCTGGGCGGTGGTCGCGCTCGGACAGGTGCTGCCCCGCGATTTCGGCTGGCCGCTGGTCGGCCACGTGGTCTGGCTCGGCGTGCTGACCGCGTTCAAAGTGCTGGTGCTGGTGCTGCTGTCGGCGCTGGTGTGGGTCCCGGTCAGCGTGTGGATCGGGCTGCGCCCGGCGTGGGCGGCGCGGGTGCAGCCGCTGGCCCAGTTCCTGGCCGCGTTCCCGGCCAACCTGCTGTTCCCGCTGTTCGTCATCGCCATCGTGCACTGGCACCTCGACGTCGACGTGTTCACCGCGCCGCTGATGATCCTGGGCAGCATGTGGTACATCGTGTTCTCGGTGGTCGGCGCGGCCTCGGCGATCCCGACCGACATGCGCGAGGCGGCGACCAACCTCGGCCTGCGCGGCTGGCTGTTGTGGCGCCGGCTGTACCTGCCGGCGATCTTTCCCGGCTTCGTCACCGGCGCGATCACCGCGTCGGGCGGGGCGTGGAACGCCAGCATCGTCGCCGAAGTCGTCAGCTGGGGCGACAAGACACTGGTGGCCGACGGCCTCGGCGCGTTCATCAGCCAGGCCACCGCGGCCGGCCGGGGCGCCGAGATCGCGCTCGGCGTCGGCGTCATGTCGGTCTACGTGACGGTGGTCAACCGGCTGTTCTGGCGCCGGCTCTACGAAACGGCGGCGCGCCGTGTGCGGCTGGATTGAAGACGAAGGATGCGATCTGATGGCCGATGAACAACACCCGGGAGGAAGCGAGCGCGCGGCGGACCTCTTCGTCGCCGAGCACGTGCGCAAGTCGTTCAAGGCGCCCGACGGCAACGAGTTGCTGATCCTCGACGACGTCAACATGCGGCTGCGCGACGGCGAGATCCTGGTTCTGCTCGGCCGCTCGGGATCGGGCAAGTCGACGCTGCTGCGCATGCTCGCCGGGCTGTCGCAGCCCAGCGCCGGAAGGCTGCTGCACCGCGGCGCGCCGGTCGACGGTCCGGTTCCCGGGCTGGCCATGGTGTTCCAGAGTTTCGCGCTGTTCCCGTGGCTGACCGTGCTGCAGAACGTCGAACTCGGGCTGGAGGCGCTGAAAGTGCCGCCGGCCGAACGCCGGCAGCGCGCGCTGGCGGCGATCGACCTGATCGGCCTCGACGGTTTCGAGTCGGCCTACCCGCGCGAGCTCTCGGGCGGCATGCGCCAGCGCGTCGGCTTCGCCCGCGCGCTGGTCATCAACCCCGACGTGCTGCTGATGGACGAGCCGTTCTCGGCGCTCGACGTGCTGACCGCCGAGACCATGCGCACGGACCTGCTCGACCTGTGGGCCGAGCGCAAGATTCCGACCCGCGGCATCTTGCTCGTCTCGCACAACATCGAGGAGGCGGTGCTGATGGCCGACCGCATCCTGATCCTGGGCTCCAACCCCGGGCGGGTGCGGGCCGAGATCCCGGTCGCGCTGGCGCAACCGCGCGACCGCGAGTCGCCGGGTTTCCGCGACATGGTCGAGCACATCTACGGCATCATGACGTCGCGCCCGGCGGCGGCGGTCAACGTCGCGCAGCGCGGCGCGACCACCATCGGCCACCGGTTGCCCGACGTTCCGGTGAACAAGCTCGCCGGTCTGCTCGAGGAGCTGTACGCGCTCGAGCAGGCCAGCGGCAGTCCGCGCATCAGCCTGCCCGAAATCGCCGACGACATGCATTTCTCGGTCGACGACCTGTTCCCGCTGATCGAGGCCGTCGAGCTGCTCGGTTTCGCGCAGATCGCCGACGGCGACATTGAGCTGACCGCCGCCGGCCGCCTGTTCGTCGACGCCGACGTGCAGGAGCGCAAGCCGCTGTTCGCGCGCCACCTGCTGGCCGGGGTTCCGCTGGCGGCGCGCATCCGCGCCGTGCTCGACGAGCGCCACAACCATCGCGCCCCCGGCGCGCGTTTTCGCACCGAACTGGAGGACATGCTCAGCGAGGACGAGGCGGTGCGGGTGCTCGAGACCGTGATCGACTGGGGCCGCTACGCCGAGATGTACGCCTACGACGGCAACGCCGACGTCTTCAGCCTGGAGAACCCGGGCGAGGACGAGGCCGAAGGCTCCGGGACCTGAGGACATGCCGCCGCCGCGCGTCGATCTGATCTATTTCAACGCCGGCGGCGGGCACCGCGCGTCGGCGTTGGCGCTCCAGCAGGCGATCGCCGCCGCCGGCCTCGACTGGGACGTGCGCCTGGTCAATCTGACCGAACTGCTCGACCCGGACGGGCGGCTGCGGCGGCTGGCGTTCTCGCCCGAGGATTACTACAACGCGCGCCTGGCGCACGGGCTGACGCTGGGCCTGCGCGCCGAGCTGCGCGTGCTGCAGGCGCTGATCGCGCTGCTGCAGCCCACGCTGGTGCGCGCGTTGCGGCCGCACTGGCGGCGCAGCGCGCCCGACATGGTGGTGTCGCTGATCCCGAACTTCAACCGCGCGCTGTACGCCAGCCTGCGCCGGGAGCGTCCCGGCGCGCCGTACGTCACCGTGCTGACCGATCTGGCCGACCATCCGCCGCATTTCTGGATCGAGTCGGGGCAGGCGCAGGATTTCGTCTGCGGCACGCCGCGCGCGGTCGAGCAGGCGCTCGCCGCGGGGCATCCGCAGTGGCGGGTGCACGCGACCTCGGGCATGATCATCCGGCCGGATTTCTATCGTTCCGGAGACGGCGCCGACCGCGTCGCGCGCCGCGCCGCGCTCGGCCTCGACCCCGCCGCGCCGACTGCGGCCGTGATGTTCGGCGGCCACGGTTCACGCAGCATGCTCGGCATCGTCGAGCGCCTCGGCGCGCAGCACCAGCTGATCCTGCTGTGCGGGCACAACGCGGCGCTGCGCGCGCGGCTGCTTGCCCTGCCGGCCGGCGCGCCGCGCGCCGTGCTCGGCTTCACCGCCGACGTGTCCGGTGTGCTGGGCGCGGCCGACTACTTCATCGGCAAGCCGGGCCCGGGGAGTCTGAGCGAAGCGTTGCATCTCGGCCTGCCGGTGATCGTCACGCGCAACGCGTGGACCATGCCGCAGGAGCGCTACAACACCGAATGGGTGCGCGACAACGGCTACGGCCTGGTGCTGCGCGCGTTCCGCGACGTCGAACCCGCCGCGCGCGCGCTGTGCGCGCAACTGCCTCAGTACCGCGCGCGCGTGGCCGCGCAACGCAACCGCGCCGTGTTCGAAGTGCCGCGGATCCTGCAGCGCATCCTCGCGCGGGACGCG
>JAJZHS010000006.1 GCA_021798395.1 Pseudomonadota bacterium | reverse complement strand
GCACTCCTCGCGATCATGGCCGAGCTCGACGACACCTGCCTGTTGCACCGCGGCGGCGTGCCGGCGCTGCTGGCGGCGCGCCACGGCGCGCGCCGCGTGCTGGACCTGGGCGGTGCCGGCACCAGCGCGGGGCGCGCCGGGCTGCTGCTGCTGGATGCCGAGCTGCTGGCGCGCAAGGCCTCGCCCGGCGGCAGCGCCGACCTGCTGGCCGCCAGTCTGTTCCTGCATGCGGTGACCCCGAGCGCAAACCCACCGAACCAAGCTTGACCATGGAAAACCTCGAATTCGAATTCCCGGCCGAACACCCCGTGGCGCAGCGAGCGCACGTGGGAGTGGTGGGCTCGGGAGACCTGGAAATCCTTCTTGAACCGGCCGATGGCGGCGCCCGGGTGCGCGTGTGCACCAGCGTCGACGGATACGGCGAGATCTGGCGCCGTGTGCTGCAGCGCTTCTTTGAACGCCATCCGGTCGCCGCCTCGCTGCGGATCAACGACTTCGGCGCCACGCCGGGGGTCGTCGCACTGCGCCTGGAACAAGCCCTGGAGGCCTCGCGCCCATGACAGACACCCAGACCGCGCCGCGGCACGACGTGCTGGCACGCCAGAGTTTCATCGAGTTGAGCGCGCGCGAACGCGCCCGCGGCCTGCTCGATCCCGAGGGGCAGCGCGAATTGCTCGGGCCGTTCGACGGTCTGCAGTCTCCCTGGCTGCCGCGCCAGGGCATCGTGCCGCAGTCCGACGACGGCGTCGTGGTGCTGCGCGGGCGCCTGCGAGGCCGCGACGCAGTCGTCGCCGCGCTCGAAGGCCGCTTCCAGGGAGGCAGCATCGGCGAGGTCTGCGGCGCGAAGATCGCCGCCGCGCTGGAACTCGCCTTGCGGGACTGCGAGGCCGGCCGGCCGGTGTTGCCGGTGCTGCTGCTGGAGACCGGAGGAGTGCGCCTGCAGGAGGCCAACCTGGGGCTGGCGGCGATCGCCGAGATCCAGTCCGCGGTGGTTGCGCTGCGCCGGCATGTGCCGGTGGTGGCGGTGATCGCCGGGCTCGTGGGCTGTTTCGGCGGCATGTCCCTGGTGGCCGGCCTGTGCTCCCACATCGTGATCACCCGCCAGGCGCGTCTGGGCATGAACGGCCCGGAGGTGATCGAGCAGGAGGCCGGCGTGGAGGAGTTCGATGCCGGCGACCGGCGCCTGGTGTGGAGCCTGATCGGTGGTGAGCAGCGCGTGGCCACCGGCCTGGCCGACGCGCTGGTGGACGACGACGTGGCGCAGGTGCGCGAGCAGGTGCTGGGTTTCGCGCTGGGCGCACCGGCCGAGGCCCGCAGCACCCAGGTGGCGGCCTGGCAAGCGCGCATCGATGCGCTGGCGACGCGGGAGGATCTGAGCCCGCGAGCCTTGCGCGAGGCCTGGGAGGCGCCGCGCCAGGCGCATGGAGACAAGCCATGAACACGCCCCCGACGCGAGGCAGGATCTGGTTCGACCATCTCGCCGCCGACGCCACGCGCGTGGACGGCCTGCCGCCGTCGGTGCTGGCCGCCGACGGCACCCTGGACGCTGGGCCGGCGCGCTTCCTGTGCGTCGTGCCCGATCCGGCCAGCCCCTTCGCCAGGGCGCGCCAAGGCGAGGTCGGTCTGCGCGAGGCGTGGGGCCTTGCCGCGGTGGTGCGCGATGCGCTTCGGGCGGACAAGGACGGGGAGCGCCGCGCGCTGGTCGCGGTGGTGGACGTGCGCGGTCAGGCCTACGGGCGGCGCGAGGAGATGCTGGGCATCCATCTCGCCTGTGCTGCCGCGGTGGACGCCTACGCCAGCGCCCGCCAGGCCGGGCACAAGGTCGTCGCGCTGCTGGTGGGGGGGGGCATGTCGGGAGCCTTCCTGGCGCACGGTTATCAGGCGCATCGTTTGCTCGCGCTGGATGATCCGGGCGTGGTGGTGCATGCGATGGGCCGCGAGGCCGCGGCCAGGGTCACGCGGCGCAGCGTGGCCGAACTCGACGAGATCGCCGGCGCGCAGCCGCCGATGTCCTACCGCATTGCCGACTATGCGGGGTTGGGCCTGTTGCACCGGCTGATCGGTGGGGTGGACGCGCAGGCACCGGACGCGCAACAGGTGGGACTGGTGCGCGAGGCCCTGGCCGAGGCCTTGCGCGACATCGGGCCCGAGGAACGCGACCTGTCGGTTCGCTGGACCGCTGAGCGCTCGCGTGGCGGGCGCTCAGCGTCCGTCGAGGTGCGCCGGCGCATGGCCGAGCAATGGGCGCGTTGAGCCCGGGCCAAAGGGCGCAGGTGCACGATCTGCTGCGCCTGGCCTCGCCTCGCGTGCTGCACTGGGAGCAGGCGCCGCAAGCCTGGGCGCAGGAAGCGCTGGCGGCGGCGCCGTGGGTGGTGACGCGGCGCGCGGCCGCGCGGGCTGGGCGCATCGCGGTCGGCGTGCGGGGCGCGCAGCGCACCCAGCGGGCCGCGGCCTGGGTGGACGCGGCCGACGTAAGGGAATGGCTGCGCCCGCCCGAGCTGCGCGCTCGCGTGGCCGGGCTGGATCCGGCGCGCACGGCGCTCGGCGCATGGGCCGCGCTGGCGCAACTCGAACAAGCCTGGAGCGCGTGCGGCCCGAGCGACTGGGGCCCGGCGGGAAGCGTCGGCTTCGAACTGGCCAGCGGATGGGCTTGCGTGGGGCCCGCCAGCGACCTCGACATCGTGGTGCGTTGTGCACGTGCTCCGGCGCGCGCGCGGGCTCGCGGGTGGCTCGCGGCCCTGCCGAGGCAGGCCGCGGCCCGCATCGACGTGCTGCTGGAATGGCCGGCGGGGGGCGCGGCGCTGAGCGAGTTCGCGGCCGGGGGCTGCTATCTGTTGCGAAGCCCCCGCGGCGCCTTGCTGCGCCCGGCGCCGCGGAGTGCCTGATGCAGCTGGCCTTCCTGTTCCCCGGCCAGGGCGCGCAAAGCGAGGGCTACCTGCGGCGTCTGCCCGGGCACGCACGCGTGCGCGAGACCTTGCAGGAAGCCTCCGACGTGCTCGGCGACGCGGTGGAGCGCTACGACCGCGCACCGGCGCTGCATTCCACGGTGGGTGTGCAGCTGGGCCTGCTGGTGGCCGGGGTCGCCCAGGCGCGTGTGCTGGGCGCCGAGGGCGTGCTGCCCGACGCGGTGGCCGGGCTGTCCGTTGGGGCCTTCGGCGCGGCGGTGGCCTGCGGCAGCCTGGAATTCTCCGATGCGCTGCGCCTGGTGCGCCTGCGCGCCCAATGCATGCAGGACGCATTTCCGCGGGGCTACGGCATGCTGGCGGTGTCCGGCCTGCGGCAGGTTGCGCTGCAAGGCCTGATCGAGCAGTGCAACGCCGGGCACGAGGATTCGCGTGCCCGGGCGTACCTGGCGAATCTCAACGGCGATGCGCAATTCGTCGTGGCCGGCGCCGACGCCCGTCTGGACGAGCTCGGCGGGGCGGCGCGCGCGGCCGGCGCGCGCCAGGTCGAGCGCCTGGACGTCGCGGTGCCCTCGCACTGCCCGCTGCTGGCGCATTGTGGCGAACGGCTGGCCGAGGCGCTTCGATCACTGCGGCTGCAGGACGCCCACGTTGCCTACATGGCCAATACCACGGCACGCGCGTTGCGCGCGGCGCACGACATCGCGCGCGACCTGGCCGAGGGGGTGATGCGGCCCGTGCGCTGGAACGACGCCAACCGGCTGCTGGTCGAACTGGGCGTGCAGTGCGTGATCGAGATGCCGCCCGGGCAGGCGCTGGGGCGCATGGTGCGACAGATCAGTTGTCGCGTGGAGGTGCTGGCCAGCGAGGAGACAAGCCTGCGCTCGCTGGTCGTGCGGGCGCAGCGGGCACGATCCCGGCAGTAGCGGGCGACCATTTCCAGCAAAAGCGGGACACACCCGCAAGGAGGAGACGAACATGAATCAAACCACCGCAAGCGGCCCCGCGCTACCCGCGCGAACACCGCTCAACTCCCAGCAGATCCGCGGCTTCTGGGCCGCCTGGTTCGGCTGGACCCTGGATGGCATGGACTCCATCATCTACGCCCTGGTGCTGGTGCCGGCGCTGACCGAGTTGCTGCCGCGGTCGGGAATCGCGCCCACGCCGGCCCACATCGGGCTGGCCGGCTCGATCCTGTTCGCGCTGTTCCTGGTGGGCTGGGGCCTGTCCTTCATCTGGGGGCCGATCGCCGACCGCTTCGGCCGCACCCGCGTGCTCGCCGCGACCATCGTCGGCTATGCGCTGTTCACCGGCCTGGCGGCCATGTCCCAGAACGTGTGGGAACTCGGATTGTTCCGCCTGCTGGCCGGCATCGGCATCGGCGGCGAATGGGCGCTGGCCGGCACCTTCGTGGCCGAGTCGTGGCCGGAGGACCGGCGCAAGATGGGCGCCGGCTTCCTGCAGACAGGCTATTACGCGGGCTTTTTCATTGCCGCGGCGCTGAACTTCACGGTCGGTGCGCACTACGGCTGGCGGGCCATGTTCCTGTGCGGCCTGTTCCCGGTGGTGGTGGCCATTTACACCATGCTCAAGGTGGGCGAGCCCGACAAGTGGGAGCACGCCGCCAAGCCGGCCCGTCGCAGCCCCTTGTCGGAGATCTTCAACGCCCAGTACCGGCGCCGCACCCTGGTCAACGCGACGCTGCTGACGGTGGCCATCATCGGCCTGTGGGCCGGCGCGGTGTATGAGCCGGCGGCCATCATCCAGCTGGCGCTCAAGCAGGGCATGACCCACCTGCAGGCGGTGCACATGGCCTCGATCGGCACCGGCATCCTGTCCATCGGCACCATCCTGGGCTGCCTGGCGCTGCCGCCGATGGCCGAGCGCTTCGGGCGCAAGAACACCCTGTCGCTGTACTACCTGGGCATGGCGATCTGCATCGTGGTCAGCTTCGGCTGGGCCTTCTACGTGCCGAACGGTCTCGACGTGTTCATCGCCACCTTGTTCTTCCTGGGATTCTTCGGGGGGAATTTCGCGATGTTCAGCCTCTGGCTGCCCGAGCAGTACGAGACCCGGGTGCGCGCAACGGCCTTCGCCTTCAACACCTCGATCGGGCGCTTCCTCGGCGCGGCGGTGAACTTCATCCTGGCCGCCGCGGTCAGCCACATGGGCACGCTGGGGACTCCGGTGGCGTGGACCGCGGTGGCATTCGTCGCGGGCCTGCTGGTGATCCCCTTCGCGCTGGAGACCCGCGGCGACGTGCTGCCGTCCTGAGTGGCGCAGGGCAGGGCCGTGCCCTGCCCGCCGCGCTCAGTCGGGCTGCCAGCCCAGCAGCTCGGCCAGGCGCGTGGCCACCCAGCGCGCCTCGGCCGCATCGACGCCGGCCGAGCCGTCGGCCAGGCCCCGGCGCATGCGTTCGAGTACGTCGCCGCCGGTGATGCCCAGGTCGGCGCGGACCTCGATGGCGCGCTGCGCCAGCAGTTGCGCCAGATCCTCGCAATAGTCGTAGCGTTCGGTGATGTGGGCGCGCGAGGCGTTCGGCTTGATGCGTCCAGGTTCGACGAACAGCGCCACGAAGGACGGCGGCACCTGGATCTGGGATTCTTCGTGCGATGAATTGTTCATGGAGGTTGCGGCGTCAACGTGGCGATCGTGCAATGGGATATTTCATTGATGCGGAGCACTCACGGGGCACGTGGCAGGGCGACCCCGATGTGCAGGATTGCCGGGAACGCCCCGAAGCCGTCAGCGAGACGACGGCTTGCGTCGGCATGTCAGGCCTGCGCGGGCTTGGCCGTGAGGTCGATGTGCAGGGCTTTCATCACCGCCAGGGTCGTCTTCAGGGTTGGATTGCCGCGTTTCGGCCTTCGGCGCTGTGCGGGCGAGGCCCCAGGCCTCACGGGGGGGGCAATGTCCCCGACGCAGTGGACGAGGTCGCGGCCTGGAACACGCGCACAGTGTTGCGCCCTGCGGCCTTGGCCTGGTACAGCGCGAGGTCGGCCGCCTTCAGCAGCGCCTCGGGCGGATGCGCGCCACCCTGGAACAGCGTCAAGCCGATGCTCGCCGAGCTGACGAGCTCGACGTCGCCCGGTCCGAGCCGATAGGGTTCGGCGAGCGCGCGGCGAATCTTCTCCGCGACGGCAGCTGCGGCGGCAGCTGCGGTGATCTCGTCGTGGGCGAGATCCTCGAGCAGCACCACGTATTCGTCGCCGCCGAGGCGAGCCACGGTGTCCTCGTCGCGCACGCAGCGCCTGAGCCGCTGCGCGACGTCGAGCAGGAACAGGTCGCCGATGTCGTGGCCCTCGGTGTCGTTGATCTGCTTGAAGCGATCGAGGTCGAGCATCAGCAGCGCGCCGTGGCCGCCGCGCTGCTCGCTGCCGCGCAGCGCCTGCTGCAGGCGTTCGGTCAACAGCCGCCGGTTCGGCAGCCTCGTCAGCGGGTCGTGGTAGGCCATCTGGCGGATGACGTCCTCGGCATCGCGACGCGCGGTGATGTCGAACGCCGAGCCGACGCCCAGCGGCTTGCCGTCGATGACCACCCGCGCGCCATGCAGCAGGATCCAGCGCACGGCGCCGGTCTTGCTGACGATGCGGTATTCGTATTCGGTGATCGCCTCCCTGTCCTGCAGCCGCTGACGGATGCGCCGCCGCGCGTCCTCGCGATCGTCCGGGTGGATGATCGCGTCGACCGGCATGCGGCGCAGTTCGGCCAGGGTGTAGCCCGACAGCTGCTCGCCGGCCGGGTTCATGTACTCGAAGGTTTCGCGATACGTGAAAATCGCGATGCTGGCGCTTTCGGCCAGGGTGCGGAACAGCCGCTCGCTGCCCTCGAGCCGATCGGCCAGCCGGATCGAATGCGACAGCGTGGCGTGGTAGTGGCGCGCGCCATGGAACAGAACCACGCCGAGCAGAACTGTCAGCAGCGCCAGGATGTGGTCGTTGGCGCCGTGCGCGTCGAACAGGGCCACGCCGACGATGGCGCCGATGATCGGCAGCGCGAAGCCGCGGAACGCTGCCGGCACCGCCGACAGCACCGGCATCGCGCCGGCCATCACGCCGGCGGCGACCATGGCGACGAACGCCCGCGTCCCCTCCGGCGCCGCCACCAGCATGGCCCCGATGCCACCGGCCCAGGTCAGTCCGGCGAGCAGCGCGCCGCCGACGGCGCGCCGGCGCCAGCGCCGCAGCGCCACGGCGTCGGGCGCCTCGAGCCGCTGGAAGCCGCGCGCCAGCGCATAGCGCAGCAACGAAACCGCGATGGTCGCGCCCCACCACAGCAAGGCCCACGACGGCGGATGAAGCCGCCACAGGATGAAAAGCAGCAAGCTCGTGTTGACCACGCTGGCCAGCTGGCTCAGCGCGGTGACGCGGAAGAGCACCCGCGTCGTCGCCGCGTCGGCGTCGTGATGCGCGACGCTCACACGAAGGCCGCCGGGTCGCGGCGGTGTCGAAGGTCGAGGGGTGCTTGCATCAACAGCGTTTCGTTTCGTCCACACCTTCTCAGGGCAGCACGTAGACCGGTTCGACCAGAGCCCTCGCGTCGCGCAATGCGCGCAGGCGTGAAATGTGCGTTTCCCGAAGCTCGGTACCGCGGGAGAGCAGTATCAGCCCTTCGGTGGTCAGCAGGTCGCGCGCCAACACCTGACCCGGCTGCAACTGGCCTATGGAAAGAAGCAACTCCCTTGGCGCCGCCACCGGGGCGCTGCGCGACAGGGCTTCAATCATGGTTACGAAGGTTTCTACGACCAGCGGGTCAAACTGCCGCCGGCGCTGCTCCAGGAGGTGGTCTATGACCTCGTCGCGCGTGAATCGCCGAGGGGCGTCCGGGGGCTTGTTGAGCATTTCGTCGTAGCTGTCGCAGACGGCCAGCAGGCGAGCGCCCAGCGGAATGGCGTCGCCGCGCAGCCGTGCCGGGAAGCCGCTTCCGTTCCAATGCTCGTGATGTGCGGCAACCGTCTGGGCTGCGCCTTCCAGCCAGGACAGGCCGCGCAACTGCACTGCGCCGAATTCCGCATGCAGCAGAATCAACTCGCGATCGGCGTCGCCGAGGTCGGCGAAGGGCATGAACAGCTTGCGCCGCTCGATTCCCAGCATGCCGATATCGTGGTACAGCGCGGCGTTGCGCAGATCCTCGATGGCGTCCTGCTCGATGTCGAACTGAGGTGCCAGCGCCGTGGCCAATTCGGCCACGCGCCTGCCGTGCGCTCCCAGATGTGGGTTGAACAAATCCAGCATTGAACAGAGCATGCCTTCGATGGCCGCGCGATCCTTTGCATGCTGGTCCATGGAACCCTTTCGCAGTGTGGGGCGGCTGCGGACTGCCTCTCGCGTGCTGCGCAGTTTGGCAACAACTGTTCCATTATGCGACTGGCGCACCGGGAATTCCACCGGGACGGTGCGGATCCGTTCCCGCAGGGCCTGGCGGGGGGTAATTACCCTGACGCAGTGGACTAGGATTCGAGGGTTGCGCGCGCCCCGGGGTTGAAAATCGACTCCGGATTTTCGGCCATCGGGGATTCCACCGCGCTTCGATGCACGAAAGGAACCCTGAAATTGAAATCGACGACTGAGAATCCGGCGGCAAAGGCAAGCCCCGTCCTGCGCGGGCTGCACTGGCTGATGGCGCTCGCCATCGTGGCTGCATGGACGCTCATCTACGCAGATGAGCTGTACGTCGGCAGGTTCTCCCTGCAGAGGGTGCTGACCAACGCGCACATCCTTGCGGGGCTCGCGGTCCTGGTGCTGGTCCCGCTGCGCCTTGCGGTGCGCTGGATCCGCCCTTTGCCGCCGATCGTTCCGGCGCTGCCGCGCTGGCAGGCGCGCCTGGAGGTGCTGGTTCATGCCGCCCTCTACGGGCTGATGTTGGCCACACCCATTCTCGGGCTTCTCGTCGCGCAGAGCTCGGGCCGGGTGGTCGCGATCTTCGGTTTGGCGCTGCCTTCGCTGATCGGGCGCGACATCGCCCTGTCGCATTCGATCGAGGCGGTCCACGAGAACCTGGGGCTGGCGCTGCTGTACCTGGTGGCGGCCCACGCCGCGGCGGCGATGGTGCACCATCTGATTCGAAGGGACAACACCCTCAGGCGGATGGTCTGAGCGTCGCGCAAGCGCCGGTTCGCCATCGGGGGGCAGGCGCACGCTGCGGCAGGGCCCGGCAAGGGGGCGACTGGATGTAAGGTATCGTCAGGCCCGCGGCGGGAGTCGGTCGCGGCCACGGCCACGGCGCGTGCGACTCAGGGCAAAGGCGGGCAGCCATGTTGACATTTTCGATTGCCTACGAGCAGGCCTACTCGGCGGAGGCGGCGGCGAGGATGCAGCCGATCCAGGGCGCCATCGCGGAATTCGCCGGGCAGTTTTCGTCGAGGTTTTTCGACTCGCTGCTGGACACGGCCGAGGGTGCGCCCATTCTGCACGCATTGCGCGCGGATGAACTCGCCCACTTGAAAGCGCGCGAGGCGCATCACCTGAAGCTGATCTTCGCGCCGCAGCTGACCCTGGCGCAACACCAGGCGGCGGCGCAACGCGTGGGACTCGCGCATGCGCTGGTCGGAATCGAACTGCAGGCGCTGGTCGAATTTTTTGCGTTGTTCGTTCAGGAAGTGCGGGCGGAGATCATGCCGCTGGTCGCTTCGGAGCACCGCGACAAAGTCCTCGAAATCGTCGAGAGGCGAAACTACGTGGATCTGCAGGCTCAGGCCGCGGCGTATCAGCGCGTGGATACGGAACTGGCGTTGGCCACCGCGGGGCTCGACGAACTGATCCAGCAAACGGCCAACTTCTCGGATCTCATCCGCGGCGTCATGAATCAGGTCGGCGGAATCGACGGCGACGTGAGCGCTTTTTTCGCGCGTTGCGACGCCAGCGGCGAGCTGCAGATCGAGGTGTCGCAGGGGGCTGCCGGCCACCGCTATCACGAAGCCATGATGACCGGCCTGGTGCCGAAGATCAGCATCGACCCGTCGCGCCCGGCGGGTCAGGGGCCCGGCGGGCGCGCATGGCGCAGCGGCCAGATCATCGTGTCCGATGCGTGGGCGATCGAGGCGCGCAACAAGCCGTGGCAGGCCCTCGGCAAAGAACTCGGCTTTCGGTCGAGCGCCGCGCTTCCTTTGCAGGACGACTCGGGCAAGACGATTGCCTTGCTGAGCCTTTACAGCGCTTGGCCGAGGTTTTTTTCCACGTTGAGAATCAGCACGCTGCTCAACCATCTGCAGAAGGTTCTGAGCCATGCCGTGGAAAGGCTGAACGCAACGCCTGTCATTCCTTTTCCGTTGCGGCAGACGTATCGGGCCTGGATTTCTCAGGGGCGCGTGACGTTCCTCTACCAGCCGATCATCGACCTGCGCAGCGGCGCGCTGCGCAAGGTCGAGGCGCTGGCGCGGGTGCTGGACGACGACGGGCGCATCGTGCCTCCGGATCGCTTCCTGCCCGCGTGCGGCAACGAGGAGCTGTTCGCGCTGCTCGAACTGGGCCTGGCGCAGGCGTGCGCGGACTCGAGCGTGCTTGCCGACGAAAGCCTGCGGGTGGCGATCGCCCTGAATTTTCCGCCGGAGTGCATCGGAGATCCACGATGCGAAAGGTCGATCCTCCACGCGCTCGAGCGGTGCAGGCCGAGCGGCGTCGGCATCGAGCTGGAACTCCTCGAGAGCCATGAGGTGCACGATACCGACGAGAATCGCAATGCCTTCTTGCAGCGATTGCGCGACGCGGGGGTCCGGCTCGCAGAGGACGACCTCGGGTCCGGTCACAGCTCGCTGCTCAGGCTGGACAAGTACGCCTTCGACGAGGTCAAGGTGGATCAGGGCCTTGTTCGCGGGGCGACGCAGCGTCCTCAGCGGGCGCTGGAATTCATGCTCTACCTCACGCGGCTGGTGCACGCGTTCGACATGCGCGTGACCGTGGAAGGGCTCGAGCACCGGGGACTGATCGAGGGCGCCGTCGTGCTTGGAGCCGACCTCGGGCAAGGGTACGGCATCGCCCGGCCGATGCCCATCCACGAAATTCCGGCTTGGTACCGTGGTTTCCGGCACGACGTCGACCCGCATCGCCCGAAAACGGCGCTGGGCGCGTTGGCGACCTATCTCTTGTGGGACATGCAGGGCGCGGCGTTCCATCACCCGGGAACCGAGGGCAGCGCGGATGCGCGCCGAACCATGGAGGCCTTCATCGCCGAACGTGGGCTGGAGAAGTCCGCGTTGGCCAAGCTGCTTTCGGAGCACTTCGACGCAGGCGCCGCGGTACGATCGCGCATACGCCCGCGTGTCATCACGCAGCTGATCGAGGTCTGGCACGAGGAGATGCGCGCGGACATTCAAACGGGGGCGACTTGAGCCACGACGACACGGCGCTGTTGCGGCGCACGCAGGAGGGTTGACCGTGCTGTCCGACCTGGATCGGCCCGTCTGGGCGAGCCTGCGCCACCAGCCCCACTGGGCGCTCGGCGACGACCGCGCGCGGCGCTTCCTGCCCGACGTCAACCGCTTCGCCGCGACGCGCGACGAAGGCCCCGAGAGCCTGTCGGCGCTGGCCGCGCTGGTGCGGCCGGGCGACGACAGGGTCTATATCCTGCAGGTGCCGCCGATCGCCGTGCCGCCGGACCTGGAAGTCGTCACGGAAGCGTCGTGCGTGCAGATGGTGGCGACGCGGAGGCTGTCGGTCGATCCCGGCGCGTCGGTGCTCGGCGACGCCGACGCGGCCGACATGCTGGCCCTGGCCACGCTGACCGAACCCGGGCCCTTCCTCGCGCGCACGCACACCATGGGGCGCTTCATCGGCCTGCGCATCGATGGCCGGCTGGCCGCGATGGCGGGAGAGCGCATGCGCTTTCCCGGCCACGTCGAGGTCAGCGGTGTGTGCACCCATCCCGACTACCGCGGCCGCGGCCTCGCGCGGCGGCTGTCGGCCGCGGTGACGGCCGAAATCCAGCGCCGCGGCGACCGGCCCTTCCTGCACGCGTGGACGACGAACGTCGCCGCGATCACGCTCTACGCGGATCTCGGGTTCGAAGCGCGAACGACGGTGAACGTCGCCGCGCTGCGGCGCCGGCAGGCTTGATCCGCAGCGATCGCGATGCGTTGATCGACTCCGCGGCGCGCGAAAGTCGCGGCCGGGATGGCGCGAATTGTGCCCAATTTGGTCAATTTGGCGTCGTGTTGCGGCCGACCTCGTCGTAGACTTTTCACACAGGAACACACCGTGTTCCGCCGACCCCGGGAGGCAGCATGTCAGCGCGTCGCGAAATCGCCCTCGGCTTTACCGATGCCCCGGCGACCGAGGGGCTGCACATCTGCTATGTCTACGGCGACGAGGACGAAAGGCAGGACGTCATCTCCCGCTTTCTCGCAAGCGGCCTGCGCGCGAACGAGAAGGTGCTTTGCCTGGCCGACGCTCCGGGGCGCAGCGCGATGCTCGACCGCCTCGCCGGGCTCGGCGTCAGCGACGAGGCGCTGACGCTTGCGGACGCGGCAGCGGGCTATTGCCCGAGCGGGAAGTTCACACCGAGCGTCACCCTGGACATGGTGCGGGATTTCTACGAAAACGCGGTCGGCAAGGAAGGATACGTCGGCGCGCGAGGGACCGGACAAATGAACTGGGCGGTGGACCCAGCGCTGGCCGACCCTGCCGACCTGATCCGCTACGAGGCGCAGGTCAACAACGTCCTGGCAAGGCATCCGTACACGGCGTGCTGCCAGTACGACGCCCGGCTGCTCGGAGGCCAGATGCTGATGGACGTGCTGAGCATCCATCCGATGATGATCATTCGGGGTCAGATCGTGCGGAACCCGTTCTACGTCGAGCCCGAGACCTTTCTGCGGGAATTCGAGACGCGACGGTGACCGCGCGCAGCGGACCCCTGCCCGAGTTTCTCGGGCGCTTTCTGCTGCTGCACAGCGCTCTGCAGGCGGCCCCCGACGAGGTCCAGGCGGCGTGGATGTTCGTGCGCGCCATCGAGGCCGTTCCGGGAGTCGGCGCGGCCGCGGTCGCGCTGCGCGACGCATCCGGCGCGACGCGCGACGTCGGGCGGGTCGTCGAGCCCGGCGCACCGCCGAAATCCGGGCCGGCAGGCAGCGACTGGACTTGTCCGATTCGAACGCTGCGCACCGACTGCGGCGCGGTGCGCCTGGGGATCGGCGATGCGCGCGCGTTCGCGACGTATGCGCCTTTCGTCGCCAACGCCGCGAACCACTTGGCGATGTGGATCGAGGCGCAGCGCCTGCAGGCGCGCATCGAGGCGCTGAACCGCTCGCTCGAGACTGCGTTGTCCGAGCGCTCGCGCCGCTACCGGACGCTGTTCGAGCAGATGGCCGAGGGGATCACGATCCTCGACCCCGAGATGCGGGTCCTCGAGGTGAATCCCGCGGCGTTGTCGCTGCTCGGCGTCGCGGCGGAGGACCTGATGGGACAGGTGCCGAAGCCGCCGCTGCTGTGTTTCGTCGCCGACGACGGATCGCCGCTTCCCGACGAGTCGGTTCCTTCGCGGCGCGCGGCGCTGACCGGGCGGGCGGTGCTGGGCGTCAGCATCGGGCTGCAGCGCGCCGCGGGCGCGGCGACGCGCTGGTTCAGCGTCAACGCGGTTCCGCTGTTCGACGGCAGCGCCCAGACCTTGAGCGCGGTGGTCGTGAGTTTTCGCGACGTCACCGAGCGCCGCGAGCACGAAGTCGCGCTGCGCATCGCGGCGACCGCGTTCGAGGCGCAGGATGGCATCGTCGTCACGGACAGTCGCAGGGTGATCCGGCGCGTGAACCGCGCCTTCACCCGCATCACCGGGTACAGCGAGCAGGAGGCGGTCGGGCAGACGCCCGCGCTGATGCGGTCGGGCCGGCACGACGCGGCGTTCTACGCGGCCATGTGGGAGACCGTCGCGCGCGACGGTTACTGGCAGGGCGAACTGTGCAACCGCCACAAGGACGGCAGCCTGTATACCGAGCGCCTGACCATTTCGGCGGTGAAGGATCGGGACGGCAAGGTGACCCATTACGTCGGCTCGCTGGCGGACGTCACCCAGCAGCGCGAGGCCGAGTCGCGGGTGCGGCAACTGGCGTACTTCGACGCGTTGACCGGCCTGCCGAACCGGCAGCTGCTCTACGACCGGCTGGTGCACGCGGTCGCGGGCAGCGCGCGCAGCCGGGAATACGGCGCCGTGCTGTTCATCGACCTCGACAATCTGAAAACGATCAACGACACCATCGGCCACCAGTCCGGGGACGAGGTGCTGGTGCAGGCGGCGCGGCGGATGAAGGCGACGGTGCGCGGCGGGGACACCCTGGCCCGCTTCGGCGGTGACGAATTCGTCGTCGTGCTCGAAGGACTCGGCAAGGATGCCGGCGTCGCCGGAACGCGTGCCGCGAAGATCGGCGACAAGATCCGCCAGCTCATGCTCGAGAAGTTCGACATCGGCGGCAGGCTGTTTTCCTGCACCGCGAGCATCGGCGCCAGGCTGTTCGTCGGCAGCGACGATTCGCCCGACAGGATCCTGATGCACGCCGACCTGGCGATGTACCGGGCCAAGCAGGACGGTCGCAATGCGCTGCGTTTCTTCGAGGAGGCGATGCAGGTCGAGATGGCCAGGCGCACCACCCTCGAGGCCGACCTGCGCCAGGCCGTCGAGCGGCATCAGCTGGTGCTGCATTACCAGCCGCAGTACGACCGCGCGGGCGTGCTGATCGGCGCCGAGGCGCTGGTGCGCTGGAACCATCCCGAGCGCGGCCTGCTGCCGCCGGTCGAGTTCATCGGCCTGGCCGAGGAGACCGGATTGATCGTGCCGATCGGGTCGTGGATCCTCGACGAAGCGTGCCGGCAGCTTGCCGCATGGGCGAAGACGCCCGGCGGCAGCGCGCTGGTGCTGGCGGTCAACGTCAGCGCGCGGCAGTTCGCGCAGGACGATTTCGTCGCGCGCGTGCGGGCGGCGCTGGCCGCGGCCGGCGCCGATCCGACGCGGCTGAAGCTTGAACTGACCGAAAGCATCGTGCTCGACGATGTCGACGACGCATTCCGGAAGATGCGCGAGCTGAAGGCCGCGGGAACGTCGTTTTCGCTCGACGACTTCGGGACCGGAAGCTCGTCGCTTTCCTACCTCACCAGGCTTCCCCTCGACCAGCTCAAGATCGACAAATCGTTCGTCGACGATCTGCCCGACGACGCGCAGGACGCGATGGTCGCGCAGACCATCATCACCATGGCCAAGGGCCTCGGCCTGCACGTCATCGCCGAGGGCGTCGAAACGGATGCGCAGTGGTCGTTCCTGATGCGCAACGGCTGCGACGCGTTTCAGGGCTACCGCTTCAGCGTTCCCCTGGACATCGCGCGGTTCGAGGCGAAGGTCTTGCACAATCCGGGTTCCGCACACTGCCCGGCCCGGTGAAGGCGGCCTGGCGCGTTTGCCGCGGCGCGTCCTAAGATGGCCGGGCAAGCCCCGCCGCGCCGACTTCCCCCCGACACACGGTCGATCCTCCGATGCCCGCCGCGCACCCCCCAGCAACGCCGGCTCCGGCGCAGGCTCCGACCGACCTGGCTTCGACCGATCGCGCGAAGGGGCTGGCCGCCGCCGAAGCGCAGCGCCGTGCGCTGCGTTTCGGGCCGAACGCGATCGCGCAGGCGACGACCGCGTGGTGGCTGCAGCTGCTGGGCAAGCTCTGGGGTCCGGTGCCGTGGATGCTCGAGGCGGTGATCGTGCTGCAGCTGTTGCTGCGTCGCGAACAGGAGGCCCTGGTCATCGGTTTCCTGCTCGGCTTCAACGCGGTGGTGGCGTACGTGCAGGAACGCCGCGCCAGCGATGCGCTGGCGCTGCTGCGCCGGCAGCTGCAGGTCAACGCGCGCGTGCTGCGCGACGGCGCCTGGAGCCGCGTGCCGGCCGCGCAGCTGGTTCCCGGCGACGTTGTGCATGTGCGCGCCGGCGACATCGTGCCCGCCGACCTGGCGCTGTTCGACGGCGGTGTCGCGCTCGACCAGTCGGCGCTGACCGGGGAATCGCTGGCGGTCGACGCGGCGGCCGGACAGCCCGCCTACACCGGATCGATCGTGCGCCAGGGCGAGGCCAGCGGCGAGGTGACGGCGACCGGCGCGCGCACCTATTTCGGCCGAACGGCCGAACTGGTGCGCAGTTCCGCGGCGCCCAGCCACATGCAAAGGACCATCTTTTCCATCGTCAAGCGGCTGGTGGCGTTCGACGTGGTTCTGGTGCTGCTGGTCATCGCGTACGCGCTGCGGCACGCGCTGCCGCTGGGAGATACCCTGGTGTTCGCGCTGATGCTGCTGGTGGCCTCGGTGCCGGTCGCGCTGCCTGCGACCTACACGCTGGCCACCGCGGTGGCCGCGTCGCGCCTGGCGCACCAGGGCGTGCTGGTGACCCGGCTGCCCGCGGTGGAGGAAGCCGCCGCGATGGACACCTTGCTGTCGGACAAGACCGGCACCCTCACGCTGAACGCGCTGAGCCTGGACGCCTGCAGGCCGCTCGACGGCGTGTCCGAGTCGGCATTGCTGCGTGCGGCGGCGCTGGCCAGCGACGCTGCGACGCAGGATCCGCTCGATCTGGCCGTGCTGGCCGCATGGCGCCAGCGCAGCGACGCCGCGCCCGCGGGCGTGGAGCCGCAGCCGACCGCGCCGCGCAGCGCCTTCCACCCCTTCGACCCGTCCACGCGCCTGAGCGAAGGCGTGTGGGCCGTCGACGGAGGCGCCTGGCACGCGCTGAAGGGGGCCTCGGGCGCGGTGCTCGACCGCTGCGGCGCGGACGCCGCGCTGCGCGCGCTGGCCGAAGCTGCCGAGCAGGAGCTCGCCGCCGCGGGCGCGCGCGTGCTGGCGGTGGCGGCCGGGCCGCAAGGCGGCGTGCGCCTGCTCGGTTTCGTCGGCCTGTCGGATCCGCCGCGACCCGATGCCGCGCAGCTGATCGCCAGGTTGCGCGGGTTCGGCGTGCGCGTGAGCATGGCCACCGGCGACGCGCTGCAGACCGCGCGTGCCATCGGCGCGCGCATCGGCCTGGGCACGCGGGTCTGCGCCGCCGATGCGTCCCACGTGCGGCACCCCGAGGATTGCGACATCTTCGCCCGCGTGCTGCCGCAGGACAAGCACGCCATCGTGCGCGCGCTGCAGCGCGACGGGCACGTCACCGGGATGACCGGCGACGGGGTCAACGACGCTCCGGCGCTGCGCCAGGCCGAACTCGGCATCGCCGTGTCCAGCGCCACCGACGTGGCCAAGGCGGCCGCCGGCGTCGTGCTCACCGACGCCGGACTGTCGGGCGTGCTGACCGTCGTCGCCGCCGGCCGCGAGGTGCACAGACGCATGCTGACGTACGTGCTGAACAAGGTGGTGAAGACCCTGGAGGTTGTGGTGTTCCTCACCGCGGGGCTCTGGCTCACCGGCGGTTTCGTGATTTCGGCGCGGCTGATCGTGCTGCTGCTGTTCGCCAATGACTTCGTCACCATGAGCATCGCCGTCGACCGCGTGCGGCCGGCGACGCGGCCGCAACGCTGGCGCGTCGGCCAGCTGGTGGGCGCCGCCGGCCTGCTGGCCGTGGTCTCGCTGCTGTTCTCGATGTCGGTCTACGTCTGGGCGCTGGAGCGCTGGGGGCTCGACGCCGCGCAGATGCAGACCTTGGTCTTCCTGCTGCTGGTGTTCACGACCCAGGCCAGCGTGCACGTGCTGCGCGACGACGGGCGCATCGGCGCCTTCGCCCCCGGGCCGGCGCTGACCGCGGCGAGCGTCGCCGACGTGCTGCTGGTCGCCGTGCTCGCCGGCACTTCGACCCTGATGGCGGGACTGCCGCTGCAGCGGATCGGCGTGTTGCTGCTGCTGGTCGCCGGCTTCGCGCTGGTGCTCGACCAGGCCAAGCGCGTGGTGTTCGCCCGTTTCGGGCTCGTTTGAAGCTGTCGGCCGCGCCGCCTGCCGCGCGCCGCGGCGGCCGTCGCGCGCGCGCCACTGCTGGTAAACTGCAGGGCAAGCGCCGAGGCGTGGCGGGTTTGCCCGTCCGGTGCCGGGCCGCGCCGCCTGCGTGGCCGTGCCGCATGGTCGGCACATCCGGTCCGTCGGTTCGACGCACCGATCGCGCCCGGGCCGGACAGGTCCGGGTCACCGCAACCGGGCGCTCCGATGCGCCCCGATGGCGTGTCGCGCCCAGCCCCGATCCGGACATCGCGCAGCCGGCGCACCGCGCTGCGCCGCACCAGGGCCGCCACCACGCCCACGAGGACCTTGAATATGGCGAAAGAAGAATTGATCGAGATGCGCGGCGCAGTGAACGAGGTCCTGCCCGACGGCCGTTACCGCGTGACGCTGGAAAACGGCCACGAACTCGTCGCCTACAGCGGCGGCAAGATGCGCAAGAACCACATCCGCATCCTGGCCGGAGACAAAGTGTCGCTCGAGTTGTCTCCGTACGACTTGACCAAGGGGCGCATCACCTTCCGGCATCTGGAGCCGCGCAGCGGCCCGGCACCGGCCCCGCGCCGCCGCTACTGATGCGCAGCGGCCCGCCCGACGCCGCGTCAGCCGGGGCTCCCGCCCGCGTCGGCGATCGCGCGCGCGACCAGGTCGGCCATCGCGCGTGAATCGTCTCCCGGCGCCGCGCGCAGCCCGCGCACGGTTCCAAGCCGGTCCGGCATCGCCTCGTCCTGGCTCGCCTTGAGCTTGGCTTCGATGCGGTCGATCGGGATTTCGATGCCGACCACGGCGCCCAGTTCGTGTTCGATGTAGTCGGTCGGGGCCTGCCCGGGCGCCCACGGGCACGGCTGGCCGGTTTCGTGCACCGCGGCCAGTCGCTCGAGCAGGTCGCGGAGCCAGGCGCGGTCGTCGATCGCCCGCGCCACCCCGTGGACGTGCACCGCGACGTAGTCCCAGGTCGGCACGACGCGTCCGTGCTCGGCGCGGCCCGGGTACCAGTTCGGCGTGATGTACGCCTGCGCGCCGCTGAACAGCACCACGCACGGCGCGCCCTGCCCGATCGCGCGCCAGACATCGTTGGCGCGCGCGACATGGCCGAGCAGCGTTCCCGACGCACCGCGGCCGCGGTCGAGCAGGAACGGGATCTGGTTGGCGACCAGTCCGCCCGGGCACTGGCACACCCAGGCGCCCAGGGGGCGCGACGCGATCAGTCCGAAGATGTCCTCGCGCGCCTGCAGTCGGTGCTCGGTGCGGACGTACATGGGGGTCGCTCGACGGCTGGCGCGCGCCGCTGGCGTCGGCCGGGGCTCAGACCGTCACCCGCGTCAGCCACCAGTCGTGCAGGTTGCAGGTGCTGGTGATCGTCACGGTGCCCTTGAAACCGGCCGGGAGAGGATGCTCGGAAATGGGCTTGTCGTGCCAGTTGAAGGTCTTGCGGCTGAGGAAGCGGCCGTCCTCGAGCACCACCGTGTGGCTGACGATGTAGTGCGCTTCGCTCATCGGATGCGGAGTCCGCACCTTCAGCACGCCGTTGGCGACCTTGACGATCGGCACATGCAGTTTTTGCAGCCCGGCGAAATGCCCGGGGTCGTTTTCGGTGAACACGATGTTGTGCAGCGCCGGGGTTTGCGCGGCGCGCGCCGCCGGCGCGGCGGCCAGGCCGACTGCGGCGGACGCGGCGCCGGCCAGTGTCGTACGGACGAAATGACGACGTTCCACGGTGATCCTCCTTCGGTTGAAGTCGATGGGGTCGGGCCGTTCGGGCGGTCGCAGGACGGTCCATGCGCATGATCGCGTTTCCTTTAACCCATGATGGTATAGGGGTCGATTACCAGGACACCGCAACCGCGCACGCGCAGTCCGCCCGGGTTGCCCTAATATCTGCACAGCTATGCAGACATAGGATCATGGATTCCCCATTCACGGACACTCATTTGCCGCAGGTTGCCGATCTGTTCCGGCTGCTCGGCGACGTCACGCGCCTGCGCATCGTGCTGGCGTGCCTGCACGGCCCGATCGCGGTCGGCGAAATCGCCGCAGTGCTCGATCTGGCGCCCACGCTGGTCAGCCACCACCTCCGGCTGTTGCGCGCAGCCAGGCTGGTGGCTTTCGAGCGCCACGGCAAGCAAGTTCTGTACAGCGCGGCAGACCGGCACGTTCCGGACCTGTTGCGCGGCATGATCGGACACATCGTCGCGCTCGCTCCGGAGAACGCATGACGGCGCACGGCCACGACCACGGCCACGGCTGCGGTGGCCATCACCATGGCGATCCGGCGCGCCAGGCGTCGGCCTTCCGCGTCGCGATCGCACTCAACGCGGTGTTCGTCGCCGTGCAGTTCGGCTTCGGCGTGGCCGCGAACTCGACCGCGCTGATCGCCGACGCGGGGCACAACCTGTCCGACGTGCTCGGACTGGTGCTCGCCCTGGCCGCGTCGATCCTGGGGCGGCGCGCGCCCAGCGGGCGCTACACCTACGGGCTGCGCAGTACGTCGATCCTGGCCGCGCTGGCCAACGCGGTGTTGCTGCTGCTGGCCTGCGGCGCGATCGCCTGGGAAGCCGGCCAGCGCCTGCTGGCGCCGCCGCCGGTGGCCGGGCTGATCGTGAGCCTGGTGTCCGCGGCGGGCATCGCGGTCAACGGCTTTTCGGCCTGGCTGCTGATGCGCGGCAGCCGAGCCGACCTCAACGTGCGCGCCGCGTACCTGCACATGGCCGCCGACGCGGCGGTGTCGCTGGGCGTCGTCGTCGCCGGGCTGGGCATCATGGCGACCGGCTGGAACTGGCTCGATCCGGTGGTCAGCCTGGCGATCGTGGCGCTGATCGTCGTTGGCACCTGGGGGCTGTTGCGCGAGTCGGTGGTGTTGATCCTGTCTGCGGTCCCGCCCGGGATCGACGCCGGCGCGGTCGCCGGCTTCCTGCGCGGCCGCCCCGGAGTGGCCGACGTCCACGACCTGCACATCTGGGGCATGAGCACGACCGAAAGCGCGCTGACCGCGCACCTGGTGATTCCGTCGGGCTATCCCGGCGACGCGGCGGTCGACGCCATCGCCGAGCAGCTGCGCGCGCGCTTCGGCATCGCCCACGCCACCTTGCAGGTCGAACTCGGCACCGTGCCCCACACCTGCGCGCTGCAGCAGGGCGCGCACTGAGCGCGGGCCGGGCGCAGCCCGGGCCTGGGGCGCGCGTCACTGATAGGTCAACGTGAAGGTCGCGGTCGCCGTGACCGCGCCCGCGGTGACCGGACCGGTGGCGGCGTACTGCGCCACGTAGGCTTGCGGCGCCACGGCGCCGCTGGCGTCGACGGTCCCGGCCAGCGAGGCCCCGGCGCTGCCGCTCGGCACGGCGACGCCGTTCGGCCCGAGGATTTCGACCCCGACGTTGGCCGCGCCCGACGCAGCCGAGTTCAGCATCACCGTCGGATACCCCGGCACGGCGGTGTAGGTCCAGGTCGCGTACACCGAATACGTGCTCGCCGCCAGGGCCCGGCACGACTGCAGCGGAAGGGTGAAGCGCGTGGCCCCGGCGCGCACGCCCGGGGCGCTCAACGCCGATGTGGACAGGCTGGGCAGCACCACCGTCGAACTCACCGGCGACACCGTGCAGCCGCCGCCGGCGAGCAGCGCGATCGGCGCGGCCAGGCCGACTGCGGTCGTCGTCGCGCGCGATCGGACCGGGGCCGTGAACCAGTTGCGCAGCGTTCCGCCGGTCGGATACGAGGCGGCGATGTCGCTGCCCAGCGCGCTGGTGCCGCGGAGCAGTTCGACCGGCGCGACCAGGGTACCGGAGCAGGTTCCGGCGGCCGTCGCGGTCAGTCCGAACGACCAGACCGCCGTCCGTTCGGTCAACCGGGTCAACGCGCAGCCGGCCGCCGTCAGGGTGAGGTACGGAGCCCCGGAGGACACGATCGACACTCCGGCGGTCGCCCCGCTCGATGTGCGCAGCGCTTTGGCCGTCGACCCGCCGAGCGCCTTGCCGCCGGCGATCGTCGCTCCGGAGCGGTTGCTCGTGCACGCGAAGCCCAGCGTCAGCAGGCCGTTCCACAGCGCGGCGCCGGCCGGCGTCGCCGCCGGGACGACGATGCGCGCGGGCGCCGGAGACAGCGCCGCATAGCCGCCGACGGTGCACGCCATGGATGCCTTCGCGGCGCACGCCGCGCGCCCCGCCAGCGCGAGCAGCATCACGCTCCACGGTGCCTG
>JAJZHS010000181.1 GCA_021798395.1 Pseudomonadota bacterium | reverse complement strand
TATCTGTAAGGCGCCTCGCAGCTGCCACGGGAATTGAACGAACATCATGGTTGAACTGGAAATCGACGGCCGCAAGGTCGAGGTGCCCGAAGGCTCGATGGTGATGGACGCCGCGCACAAGCTCGACGTCTACGTGCCGCATTTCTGCTATCACCCGAAGCTGTCGATCGCGGCCAACTGCCGCATGTGCCTGGTCGAGGTGGAGAAGGCTCCCAAGCCGCTGCCGGCCTGCGCCACCCCGGTGGCGCAGGGCATGATCGTGCGCACGCGCTCCGAGCGCGCGCTGCAGGCGCAGAAGGGCGTCATGGAGCTGCTGCTGATCAACCACCCGCTCGACTGCCCGATCTGCGATCAGGGCGGCGAGTGCCAGCTGCAGGACCTGGCGGTGGGCTACGGCGGCTCGACGTCGCGCTACCACGAGGAAAAGCGCGTGGTGTTCCACAAGAACGCCGGGCCGCTGATCGCGATGGAGGAAATGACCCGCTGCATCCATTGCACCCGCTGCGTGCGTTTCGGCCAGGAAGTGGCCGGGATCATGGAGCTGGGAATGGCGATGCGCGGCGAGCATTCGGAAATCACGACCTTCCTCGAAGGCTCGATCGACTCCGAACTGTCGGGCAACATGATCGACGTCTGCCCGGTCGGCGCGCTGACCAGCAAGCCGTTCCGTTATGCCGCGCGGACCTGGGAGCTGCAGCGTCGCGCCTCGGTCAGCCCGCACGACAGCCTCGGCGCCAACCTGGTCATGCAGGTGAAGAACAACCAGGTGCTGCGCGTGGTGCCGCAGACCAACGAGGCGGTCAACGAATGCTGGATCGCCGACCGTGACCGTTTCAGCTACGAAGGCCTGAACAGCGCCGACCGCCTGGGCAGCCCGATGATCCAGGAAGACGGCGTGTGGCGCGAAGTCGACTGGTCGACCGCGCTGGATTTCGTCGCGCGCGCGCTGCAGCGGGTGATCGACGTCGACGGCGCGGGCGGCATCGGTGCGCTGGCTTCGGCGCAGAGCACGCTCGAGGAACTGCACCTTCTGGGCAAGCTGGTGCGCGCGCTGGGCAGCGACAACGTCGATTTCCGCGTGCGCCAGACCGATTTCAGCGGCAGCGGCGCGGTGCCGCAACTGGGACTCGCGCTGGCCGACGTGGCGCAGCTGCAAGGTGCGCTGGTCGTCGGCGCGACGCTGCGCAAGGACCACCCGCTGCTCGCGGCCAAGCTGCGCCGCGCGGCCAAGGCCGGGGCGCAGGTCGCGGTGCTGCACGCCGCCGACGACGATCTGCTGATGCCGCTGGCCGGCCGCATCGCCGCGGCGTCGAGCCAGTGGCTGCGCGAACTCGGCGGCATCGCCGCGGCGGTGGCCGACGCGCGCCAGCTGCCGCGTCCGGCTGCGCTGTCCGCGCTCCAGCCGAGCGAGGCCCAACAGGCCGCGGCCGCGGCGCTGCTGCAAGGCGAGCGCAAGGTCGTCTGGCTGGGCAACGCCGCGGTGCGCCATCCGCAGGCCGGCGCGATCGAACAGCTCGCGCGCTGGATCGCGGCGCAGACCGGTGCGCGCTTCGGCCACCTGGTCGAAGGCGGCAACACGGTCGGCGCGCACCTGGTCGGTGCGATTCCGCAATCCGGCGGCCGCAACGCCGCGCAGATGCTGGCCGAGCCGCCGGCAGCGCTGCTGCTGCTGGGGCTGGAACCCGGGCTCGACGTTCCGTCGGCGCTGCGGGGCGTGCCGATGCTGGTGGCTTTCAGCGCGTACAAGCCTGCCGAGGGCAGCCCGCTGAAGGTCGTGCTGCCGATCGCTCCGTTCAGCGAGAACGCCGGAACCCTGATCAATGCCGAAGGGCGTGCGCAGAGCTTCGGCCCGGTGGTCGGCCCGCTCGGCCAATCGCGCGCGGCATGGAAGGTGCTGCGCGTGCTCGCCGACCAGCTCGGCCTGGCCGGGTTCGAATACGACACCTTCGAGGCGGTGCGCGACGCCGCGCTGGCCGCGATCGACCGCGGCGCGCTGGCGCGCGAAGTGCCGGCGGATTTGCCCGCCCACATCGAGTTCGGAGCCGAGGCGCGGGTCGACGCGCTCGAGCGCTACGCCGACGTGCCGATCTACGCCGTCGACGGCGTGGTGCGCAGGGCGCGCGCGCTGCAGGCCACGCGCGACGCGCGCGACGCGCGCAGCGCGGGTTTCGCCGCCGACGCCTGGCAGCGTCTGGGCCTGGCCGACGGCGACCGCGTGCGCGTGCAGCAGGGCGAGGCGGCGGTCGAACTGCCGGCCCGTCTGGATCGCGCTCTGGCCAGCGGCGTGGTGCGGATCGCCTGCGGCCTCGAGGCGACCGCGCAACTGCCGTCGCTGTTCGGCCCCGTTTCCGTGCAAAAGGTCTGAGCCATGATCGACTCCATCAATTCCGCGGGGCTGCAACTGCTCGGGCCGCTGGCCTGGCCGGTGGTCTGGGACATCGTCAAGATCGTGGTCATCGTCGCGCCGCTGTTCGGCGCCGTGGCCTACCTGACGCTGTGGGAGCGCAAGCTGATCGGCTGGATGCAGGTGCGCATCGGTCCGAACCGCGTCGGCCCGTTCGGCCTGCTGCAGCCGATCGCCGACGGACTGAAGTTCATCTTCAAGGAACTGGTCGTTCCGTCCAAGGCCAATGCGCGGCTGTTCATCCTCGGCCCGATCATGACCATCACCCCGGCGCTGGTGGCGTGGGCGGCGGTACCGTTCGGTCCCAACATCGCACTGGCCAACGTCAACGCAGGGCTGCTGCTGATCATGGCGGTGACGTCGCTCGAGGTCTACGGCGTGATCATCGCCGGCTGGGCGTCGAACTCCAAGTACGCGTTCCTCGGCGCGCTGCGCGCGTCGGCGCAGATGGTCAGCTACGAGATCGCGATGGGCTTCTGCCTGGTCGTGGTGCTGATGGTCTCGGGCAGCCTGAACCTGACCCAGATCGTCGCCGGTCAGCAGCAGGGGCATTTCGCCGCGATGGGGCTGAACCTGCTGTCGTGGAACTGGCTGCCGCTGCTGCCGATCTTCGTCGTCTACATGATCTCGGGAATCGCCGAGACCAACCGCCACCCGTTCGACGTCGTCGAAGGCGAATCCGAAATCGTCGCCGGGCACATGGTCGAGTACTCGGGCATGTCGTTCGCGCTGTTCTTCCTCGCCGAATACGCGAACATGATCCTGGTGTCTTTTCTGGCCGCGATCATGTTCTTCGGCGGCTGGGACGCTCCGCTGTCGGCGCTGAGCTTCATCCCCGGGTGGATCTGGCTCGGCGCCAAGGCGTTCGTGCTGGTGTCGATGTTCATCTGGGTGCGCGCGACGTTCCCGCGCTACCGCTACGACCAGATCATGCGTCTGGGCTGGAAGATCTTCATCCCGGTGACGCTGATCTGGCTGGTCGTGATCGGCGCGTGGATGCAGACCCCGTTGTCGATCTGGCATTGAACCGAGTAATTCCATGGCTGCCGTTCTCGAGTCCATCAACAGCTTCTTCCTCGTCGAGCTCTTCAAGGGCCTGGCGCTGACCGGAAAGTACGCGTTCAAGCGCAAGATCACGGTCCAGTATCCGGAAGAGAAGACCCCGATGTCGCCGCGCTTCCGCGGCCTGCACGCGCTGCGCCGCTATCCGAACGGCGAGGAACGCTGCATCGCGTGCAAGCTGTGCGAAGCGGTGTGCCCGGCGCTGGCCATCAGCATCGAGAGTGAGCAGCGCGCCGACGGCACGCGGCGCACGACGCGCTACGACATCGACTTGACCAAGTGCATCTTCTGCGGTTTCTGCGAAGAAAGCTGCCCGGTCGACTCGATCGTCGAAACCCACATCTTCGAATACCACGGCGAGCAGCGCGGCGACCTGTATTTCACCAAGGACATGCTGCTGGCCGTCGGCGACCGTTACGAACACGAAGTCGCACCGAACAAGGAGGCCGACGCCCGCTACCGCTGAGCCGCGGCGGCTTCCGGCCGCCCACGTTGCCTTCGCGCCGTCGCACACGAACCTCGCCATGACCATTCAAACCGCGCTGTTCTTCGTTTTCTCCGCCGTGCTGCTGTTCGCCGGATTCCGCGTCATCACGGCGCGCAACCCGGTGCACGCCGCGCTGTACCTGGTGCTCGCGTTCTTCCAGGCGTCGATGGTCTGGATGCTGCTGCAGGCCGAGTTCCTGTCCATCGTGCTGGTGCTGGTTTATGTCGGCGCGGTGATGGTGCTGTTCCTGTTCGTCATCATGATGCTCGACATCAACGTCGACCAGATGCGGCAGGGTTTCTGGCGCTATTTCCCGCTGGCCGCGCTGGTCGGCGTGTTCATCGTGCTGGAAATGGCCGCGGTGCTGATGCAGGCGTTCCAGATCGGCGGCCAGACCGCCGCGGCGCAGGTCGGCGGCCAGTTGATCACGCCGGCCGCGCACGCGCTGGCGGCGATGCCCAACACCCAGGCGCTCGGCGTCGTGCTTTACACGCAGTACCTGTATCCGATCGAGATCGCCGCGGTCATCCTGCTGGTGGCGATCATCGCGGCCATTGCGCTGACCCTGCGTCGGCGCAAGGACACCAAGACCCAGCGGGTGGCCGAACAGCTCGCAGTGCGGCGCAACGATCGCGTGCGCATGGTGCAGATCCCGGCGCAAGGCAAGGAATAAGGACATGCTCGGCTCTCTGACTCTGGCCCATTACCTGGTGCTCGGCTCGATCCTGTTCGCGATCGCGGTCGTCGGCATCTTCCTGAACCGCCGCAACCTGATCGTGCTGCTGATGGCGATCGAACTGATGCTGCTCGCGGTGAACCTGAACTTCGTCGCCTTCTCGCATTACCTGCAGGACATGGCTGGACAGGTGTTCGTCTTCTTCATCCTGACGGTCGCCGCCGCCGAGTCCGCCATCGGGCTGGCGATCCTCGTCGTGCTGTTCCGCAACCTGTCCACCATCAGCGTGGACGAACTCGACCACCTGAAGGGCTAAGCATGGCTGGCACGCTCAATCCCACGCTCCTGCTCGTCATCGCGCTGGCGCCGCTGGTCGGCGCGATCGTTGCCGGCCTGTTCGGCAAGGCCGTCGGCCGCACCGGCGCGCACCTGGTCACCACCGGCAGCGTGGCGCTGTCGTTCGCGCTGTCGTGCTGGGTGCTCAAGCAGGTCGTCGCCGGCGCGCACTACGACGGCACGGTCTACACCTGGATGCAGGTCGGGCACCTGCAGATGGACGTCGGTTTCCTGATCGACAGCCTGTCGGCGCTGATGATGGTCGTCGTCACCTTCGTCTCGCTGTGCGTGCACGTCTACACCATCGGCTACATGGCCGAAGACCCCGGCTACCAGCGCTTCTTCGCCTACATCAGCCTGTTCACCTTCAGCATGCTGATGCTGGTGATGAGCAACAACCTGCTGCAGCTGTTCTTCGGCTGGGAAGCGGTGGGCCTGGTGTCGTACCTGCTGATCGGCTTCTGGTACGAGCGCCCGTCGGCGGCGTTCGCCAACATGAAGGCGTTCATCGTCAACCGCGTCGGCGACTTCGGCTTCATCCTCGGCATCGGCCTGTTGCTGGCCAACACCGGCAGCCTGCATTATGCGGACATCTTCGCGCAGGCGCCGGCGCTGGCCAAGCTGTCGTTCCCCGGCACCGGCTGGGCGCTGATCACGGTCATCTGCATCTGCCTGTTCATCGGCGCCATGGGCAAGAGCGCGCAGTTTCCGCTGCACGTCTGGCTGCCCGATTCGATGGAAGGCCCGACCCCGATCTCGGCGCTGATCCACGCCGC
>JAJZHS010000180.1 GCA_021798395.1 Pseudomonadota bacterium | reverse complement strand
AGCTCGACGGCGGCGCGGCGCGAGAAGGTCAGCAGCAGCAGCCGCTGCGGGTCGGCGCCGTCGAGCACCAGCCGCGCTACGCGCGCGGCCAGGGTCAGCGTCTTGCCCGCGCCGGCGCCGGCGACGAGCAGCAGCGGGCGCGCCGGCGGGTGCTCGACCGCGGCGCGCTGCTCGGGGTTCAGGCGCGCGAACAGCGGCGCCGCGTCGGAGGCTCCCATGCTGGGTAAGCATACAGCATCCCGGGGCCCCTGCGGCAGACGCTCAGCGGCGTTCGGCGGGAGGCTCGATGGCGCCGGGTTCGCGCAGCGCGCGCTCGCCCAGCGCGCATGCCGCGGCGGCCAGCATCGCGGCCAGCAGGGTGAAGCTGCGCAGGCTGGCCACGCCGGCCCAGGCCACCGCCAGGGTGCACAGAACCGCGGCCAGGTCGAGCCCGGTGGTGACCAGCGCCATGCTCATGCCCATCGGCTGGCTGGCGTGGGTGCCGCGCTCGAGCAAGACCCGGATCAGCGGCGCGAACAGCATGCCTGCGGCCATCAGGTACACGCCGAACAGCCCGACCGTGCACCACTCGGGCAGCCGCAGCCACGCGGCGAGGGCGGCGAGCACGCCGCCGAGCAGGCACAGCCGCAGCGCGCCGCGAATCAGCGCGTACGGGCCGTGCCGCGCGACGCGGCGCGCGACCACCCGGGTGCCGAGCATGAACATGCCGTACAGCCATGCCTGCGCCGGCACGTAGGCGCGCGCGCCTCCGCGCAGCACGAAGGGGCCGGCGACGTTCCACGACAGCAGCGCACCGAGAATCAGGCAGCCGGCCAGAAGCGGCAGCCGCACGTCGCGCTGCATCAGCAGCGCGCGGTACGACGCGACGCTGCGGCGCAGCGACAGCGGCGCCGCAGCGGCCACGTCGACGGTCTCGGGCATCCAGCGGTGCAGCAGGACGCACGCCAGCAGCGCCAGCAAGGCGAGCAGCGCGAACAGCATCGGCCAGCGCAGCCGCAGCAGCAAGGCCGCGCCGAGCAGGGGCCCCAGCGCCGGTGCCAGCACCGTGACCGCGCTCATCCAGGCCTGGGTGCGGATCGCCTGCTGGGTGCCCAGCGTCTCGTGCACGCTGGCGTAGCCGGCGACCAGAACGCCGCACAGTGCGCAGCCCTGCAACAGCCGCATCAGCTGGAACGAACTGAACCCGAGCGGAAGCGCGCAGCCGGCACTGGCGAGCACGAACAGCACGCCGCAGCCCAGCAGCACGGTGCGCCTGCCGTGGCGCTCCGACAGCGGCCCGGCGAGCAGTTGCAGCGCGGTGGCACCGATCAGCCAGACGCTGAAGGTGCTTTGCGCGAGCGCTGCCGAGATGCCGAAATCACGCTGCACCAAAGGCAGCGCCGGCAGGTACATGTCCTGCGACAGGTACAGCGTCGACTCGAGCAGCACCAGCGCCAGCGGGAAGCGCAGTGCGACGGGTAGCGTCATGGCGGGTCCGGCCGGCATCGATTTCGGGATTGGAGTCCGCGCGAGGGCTGCAGGTTCCCGGGTTCGATTACGCTGTCGGCCATGAACTCCACCGTATCGGCCCCGGAGGAAAGGCAGCCGCGGCTGCTCGACGTCGACGCGCTGGCCGCGGCGATCGAGCGTTTCGCGCGCGAGCGCGACTGGGTGCAGTTCCATGCGCCGAAGAACCTGGTCATGGCGCTGACCGGCGAACTCGGCGAACTGGTCGAGATCTTCCAGTGGATGAGCGCCGACGAGTCGCGCGACGCGGCACGCGCGCCGGCCACGGCCCGGGCCGTGCGCGACGAATTGGCCGACGTGACCATTTACCTGGTGCGACTGGCCGCGGTGCTCGGCGTCGATCTCGACGCCGCGGTGCGCGACAAGCTGGCGCTGAACGCGGTCAAGTACCCGGTCGAGAAGGCGCGCGGCCACAATCGCAAGTACGACGCGCTGTGAGTGCGTGCGCGGCCCCCAGGGCCGCGCTGCGCGCCTTCCCTGGTCGCGCTAGCATTTCCGTTTTGGACGGATCACGGACGACGCACGATGGACACGATCGAACTCGGCGGAGGCGGCCTGCGCGTGACTCGGGTGTGTCTGGGGACCATGACCTTCGGTCAGCAGAACACCGAGGCCGAAGGGCACGCGCAGCTCGACTACGCGCTGGAGCATGGCATCACCTTCGTCGACACCGCGGAAATGTACCCGGTGCCGGCGCGCGCCGAGACCAGCGGACGCACCGAGCGCATCGTCGGCAGCTGGTTGCGCAGGCAGCGACGCGACGCGATCCAGCTGGCGACCAAGGCGGCCGGACCCGGTCGCGCAATGGCGTGGATCCGCGACGGCGAACTGGGATTCAGCGCGGCCAACCTGCAGCGCGCGCTCGACGGCTCGCTGCGCCGGCTGGGAACCGACTACGTCGACCTCTACCAGCTGCACTGGCCTGACCGTAACGTGCCGCTGTTCGGCCAGCGGGATTTCGATCCCGCGCTCGAGCGCGACAGCGTTCCGCTGGCGCAGACCGTGCTGGCCATCGGCGAACTGATCCGCTCGGGTCGGGTACGCCACTGGGGCTTGTCCAACGAAACGCCGTGGGGGGTGATGCGTTGCCTGCAGTTGGCCGACGCGCTCGGCGTGCCGCGGCCGCTGAGCGTGCAGAACGCGTACAGCCTGCTCAACCGCAGCTGGGAGGGCGGCGGCCTGGCCGAAATCGGCTTCCGCGAGCGCGTCGCGCTGCTGGCGTATTCGCCGCTCGGCTTCGGCGTACTCTCCGGCAAGTACCACGACGACCCGGCGGTTCCCGGACGGATCAATCTGTTCACCGGTTTCGGCCAGCGCTACGCCAAGCCGAACGTTCCGGAGGCGGTCGCCGCCTATGTGGCGCTGGCGCGCAGCCACGGGTTGACGCCGGCGCAGCTGGCGCTGCGTTTCGTCGGCGCGCAGTGGTGCGTGGCCAGCACCATCGTCGGCGCCACCACGCTGGCGCAGCTGCGCGAGAACGTCGACGCGCTGCGTGTACCGTTGTCCGATGCGCTTCGCGCCGAAATCGATGCGATTCACCAGCGCTATCCGAATCCGGCGCCGTGACAGGGGCGCGCCGTGCGCGCGCCGCGCGCGGTGAGTTCCCGCGCGCCGCCGGGCGGCGACGCGCCGCGGTTGCGCTTGCGCATGCGCGTCATGCAGGGCGACGCGATTGCGGTCGGCCCGGGCAAGATCGCGTTGCTCGAGGCGCTGCAGCGCGCGCGTTCGATCAACGGCGCGGCGAAACTGCTCGGCATGTCGTACCGCCGAGCCTGGCTGTTGATCGACGAACTCAATGCGGCGCTGCGCGAACCCGCGGTGCGCTCGGCCACCGGAGGCGTGCACGGCGGAGGCAGCGAACTGACCGCGTTCGGCGAGGAACTGATTCGGCTGTACCGCGGCATCGAGCAGGGCGCCCAGCGCGCCTGCGCCGACGACATCGCGCGCCTGCTCGCGATGATCGAGCCGCCATGAGCGCGGCGCGCATCGGCCCGGTCGTCGACGATGATCAAGCCGGCACACGCCAGCCAGAGGACGAGACCCACGATCGAGACGAACAAGACAGGCTCCTTGCGCGCGCCACCATGGCGCCCGGATTCACTATACTGTTGATCCATACAGTATGCAAGACGTTCCGGCCCGATTTCCGCGGTGCATCGCCCACATCGACATGGACGCGTTTTTCGCGTCGTGCGAACTGTCGCGCTATCCCGAGTTGCGCGGGCGACCGATGGTCGTCGCCGGGCGCGACACGCACGCGCCGCGCCGCCAGACCGATGGAACGTGGGTTTTTTCCCGGCTGCGCGACTACGTCGGCCGCGGCGTGCTGACGACCGCGACCTATGAAGCGCGCGCGCTGGGCGTGCATTCGGGCATGCCGGCGATGAAAGCCGCGCGGCTGGCTCCGGACGCCGTGCTGCTGCCGGTTCACTTCGAACTCTACAGGCGCTATTCGCAGCGTTTCAAGGACGCCGTGCGCAGCGTCAGCCCCGTCATCGAGGACATCGGCATCGACGAGGTCTACGCCGACGTGTCGGCGGTGGCCGGCTCCGCGGAGGCGATCGCGCGCCGGCTGAAAGCCGCGGTGGCCGAGGCGACGGGCCTGACGTGCTCGGTCGGCGTCGCGCCGAACAAGCTGCTGGCCAAATTCGCGTCCGACATGGACAAGCCCGACGGTGTCACGCTGCTCGCGCTGGACGACGTGCCGCTGCGGGTGTGGCCGATGCCGGCGCGCAAGATCAACGGCATCGGACCGAAGGCCAACGCCAAGCTCGCCGCGCTGGGAATCGCGACCATCGGCGAGATCGCCGCGTGCGATCCGGCCTGGCTGGTCGCGCACTTCGGCCGCAGCTACGGCGGCTGGCTGCACCGGGCCTCGCGCGGGGTCGACGAGCGGCCACTGGTGACGCACAGCGAGCCGGTGTCGATGAGCCGCGAAACGACCTTCGAGCGCGACCTGCACGCGGTGCGCGACCGCGACGCGCTGCGCTGCGCGTTCACACAACTGTGCGTGCAGGTGGCGGCCGACCTGCAGCGCAAGGGGTACCAATGCCGTCGCATCGGAATCAAGCTGCGCTTCGATGACTTCACCACCGTGACGCGCGATCGGACCCTCGACGCGGCGCTTGTCGACGCGCGCGCGTTGCGGCGCGCCGCCGGCGAATGTCTCAAGCGCGTCGATCTGGCGCGCCCGATCCGGTTGCTCGGCGTGAAGGCCGGCGCGCTGCAGCGCGCCGGTTGCGCGCCGGACGACGATCCGCTGCAGTTCGCGCTGGGTTTCGACTGAACCGCGCCTCGGCGGCGTCCTGCGTCAGGCGTGCGCGCTGAACGCCATGCCTGCCGCCGGCGCCGCGCCGCCGACCTGCGCGGCCATCGTGTGCAGGAAGCCGCCGAGCTGCTGCGCGCCGCCGCCACCGCCGAGCAAGGCGTCGAAGCGCTGCTGCAGCGTACCGAGCGCCGGGCTGCCGACCGCGGCGGCCACCGGAAGGATCAGCGCCTGCAGGGTGTCGCGCGGCTCGAGTTGCAGTTGCTGGTGCAGCGCGCCGAGCAGCGCTTCGACGAACAGCGCCAGCGCCAGCGCGTTGCCCGACGCGGCAGCCGACGCGGTGGTGTCGATGCCGGCCTGGCGCAACGACAGCACGACCGCGTCGCCGAACGCCGTGCGCGGCGCGGCGGCGAAATCCAGCGTGCTGGCTGCCGACCGCGATGGCACCGGGACGGAGGCGGCCGCGGCCCCGAGTCCGTCAGGCGCCCCCAATGCCGCGCTCAGCGCGTGGATTGAAGCCATGCTGTGCCCCCCTGCGCGCCGCGCGCGGTGTGCCTGCCCGGTCCGCGCGTGACGCGGCGGCCGGCGGCCGCTCGCGGCGCGGGCGAGACTGCGACGATTGTCCGCACCGGGGGCTTGGCGCGGTGTGAGGGCGGCGCGCGCCGCAGCGCGCCGGCGGCATCGGGCTGCCGTGAGGCGGCTGTGACGCCGCCGTGAGGCCGCCGCGCCGTTTCAGGCGCGCATCGACCCGGTGCGCACGTAGCGCTGGTGCCACGACAGCGCCTCGTCGAGCAGCGACGGTGACTGCAAGCCGTACGAGTGCTCGCGCGCGCGGCGGAAATAGTCGTCGAGCGCGTCGCGGAAATCGGGATGGGCGCAATTGTCGATGATCACCCGCGCGCGCTGCTTGGGGCTCAGGCCGCGCAAGTCGGCCAGACCCTGCTCGGTGACGATGACTTGCACGTCCTGGGTGATATGGTCGACGTGGCTGGCCTGCGG
>JAJZHS010000179.1 GCA_021798395.1 Pseudomonadota bacterium | reverse complement strand
GCTGCAACGCGCGGCCAACCGCGAACGCGCCGCGCTGCGCGCGCTCGACGCCGCGCGCGGGCTGGCTGCGCTGTCGGCGCGGGTCAACCACGTCATCGCCAGCGCTGTCGACGAACGCGCCATGCTCGCCGAGGTCTGCGCGCTGGCGGTCGAGCACGGCGGATTCGAACTGGCCTGGATCGCCGCCCCCGACGCCGACGGATGGTTCCGCACGGTCGTCGCCAGCGGCGCGGTCGGCTACCTCGACCGCGTCCACACCTCGGTCCGTCCGCATCTGGCCGAAGGCAACGGCTGCATGGGCAGCGCCTGGCGCGACGACGCGGCGCGCTTCAACCAGTCGATCCAGGCCGCCGATTCGATGCGCCCGTGGAAGGACTGGGCGCGGCGCCACGGCCTGGGCGCCGTCGCCGCGCTTCCGGTGCGGCGCGACTGCGCGCCCTGGGCGGTGATGAGCGTGTACCACCGCAGCGAGGGCGTTTTCGACGCACCGACCCGTGCCGTGCTCGAACAACTGGCGCTGGGCGTCTCGCGCAGCATCGACCGCATCGCCCGCGAGACCGCGCAGCGCCAGCAGGACCTGCTGCACCAGGTTCTGCTCGAAAACGCGGTCGCCGGGGTCACGATGACGCGCGGCAACCGCATCGTCAGCGCCAACACCTGTTTTGCCGAAATGCTGGGTTACGACAGCGTCGACGAACTCGTCGATCAGCCCACGTCGATGCTCTACGTGAACGCGCACGAGCTGGAGCGGGTCAGGTCGCTCTACGCTGGAATGTACGAAGCCAAAACCGCGCAGCTGTTGAGCGTGCGCCTGAAAAGCCGAAACGGTCGCCAGATCAACTGCGACATCTCGGGACGACTGCTGCCGCAGCCCGAGGGCAAACCGCTCGCCGTGTGGACCGTGGTCGACGTCACCCAGCGCGACGAACAGACCGAGTTGCTGCGCGGCTTGCAGGCCGACGCGGTGTTCCGCGCCCAGCACGACGCCTTGACGGGTTTGCCCAACCGCTATGCGCTGGAGCAATACCTCAACGCCGCGCTGGCCGAGGCGCAGCGACAGGGCAGCTGTCTCGCCGTCGGCATGATCGACCTGGACGACTTCAAGCCGGTCAACGACACGTTCGGGCACGCGGCCGGAGACCAGTTGCTGCGTCAGTTCGCGCAGCGCGTCAAACGCCTGCTGCGGGGTTCCGACTTCATTGCGCGCCTGGGCGGCGACGAGTTCGTCGTCGTCTTCAGCGGCATCGAGCCCGACGCGCCGCGGCCGTCTGCGCTGGCCGCGATCCGCCGCCTGCACGCCAGCATCGACAAGCCGTTCACGCTGGCCGGGGATCGCTCGGCGACGGTGCGCATGACGCTGGGCGCGGCGCTTTATCCGCGCGACGCGCACGACGCCGGCACGCTGCTGCGCGTGGCCGACGCCGCGATGTACCGCGCCAAGGCCGGGAAAGGGCAGCGCAGGCATTGGTGGTGCCTGGCCGGCGACCGCGACTGATCCGGCCGCCCAGCCGGCGGCCTGCGCTGCGCGCTCAGGCCGCGGCGATCGCGCCGCCGTCGTCGAACGGATCCAGCGCGCGGGCCAGTCCGTAGCGTTCGATTTTCGCGCGCAGCCCGACGCGCGACAATCCGAGCTCGGCGGCGCTGCGGCTGATGTTGCCGCGGTGGCGGCGCAACGATTCGGCGAGGATGCGCGCCTCCAGAGCCTCGACCTGGCTGCGCAGGCTGCTCCCCGGCGCTGCCGCCTCGACGCCGTCGTCGCCGCGCGCCCCGACCGGCGAGACCGCGGCGGGCAGCGGCGCGTCGCCGTCGTGCAGCGCGACCATGCGCTGGATCTCGTTTTGCAGCTGCCTGACGTTGCCGGGCCATTCATGCTCCATCAGCTGCTGCATGCAGGCGTCGGAGAAGCCGCGCACGCGGCGGCCGAACGCCTGGTTGACGTCGGCCAGGATGCGCGTGGCGATCTCGGGAATGTCCATCGCGCGATCGCGCAGCGCGGGCAGGTGGATCGGGAACACCGCCAGGCGGTAGTACAGGTCGCGCCGGAAGCGTCCGGCCGCGACTTCGGCGGCCAGGTCGCGGTTGGTCGCCGAGATGACGCGCACGTCGACCTTGCGCGTGCGCTGCGCGCCCAGCGGGCGCACTTCGCCTTCCTGCAGCACGCGCAGCAGCTTGACCTGGAACGACGGCGAGGTCTCGCCGACTTCGTCGAGGAAGATGGTTCCGCCGTGCGCCATCTCGAACAGCCCGAGACGGTCGCTGTAGGCACCGGTGAAGGCCCCGCGCTTGTAGCCGAACAACTCGCTCTCGAGCAGCTCGTCGGGCAGCGCCCCGCAGTTCTCGACCACGAAGGGCTTGTCGCCGCGCGCGCTGCCGCGGTGGATGGCGCGTGCCAGCAGTTCCTTGCCGGTGCCCGATTCGCCGGTGATCAGGACCGGGATTCCGCAACAGGCCGCGCGCGCGGCGTAGGCCAGCGTCTGGCGCATCGGGCTGCGCGCGGCGTGCACGATGCCGTGGTCGTCGAAGCCGTGGGTCGGCTGCGGCAGCGCCTGCGCCGGAAGGTGCAGCTGCACTTTCTGGGCCTGGAACTCCTCGGCCGCGTCGCGCAGGCTCTGCAGCAGGTCGTCGGGCCGCCACGGCTTGGTCAGGTAGCGGAAGATCCCGGCCTCGTTGACGCCGGCGATGATGTCTTCGGCGTCGGTGTAGCCCGAGATGATCATGCGCACCGGGTCGGGCCACGCCTGGCGCACCCGGGCGAGAAAATCGACGCCGGCCTCGCCGGGCATCTTCTGGTCGCACAGGACGATCTGCACCATGTCCGAAGCCAGCACGGCCTCGGCTTCGGCCGCGCTTCGCGCCAGGATGACCTCGAACTCGTCGCTCAGCACCCGCCGCAACGCTTCCAGCGAACGCGGCTCGTCGTCGACCACCAGCACGGTCGTGTGCATGCTCGGCTGCTCGGCCGGCCGGACGATGGCGTTCATCTTCGTGGGCTCCTTCGCTGCGCGTCAGCAGATGCGCGGCAGTTGTTCTCCGGCCAGCCAGTCCACCATGCGCCGCCCTCCGAAGCTGGTGATCATCTGCACGAAATGCCGCGGATCGTCGACGATTTCGCCGATGCACGCCGCACGCGCCCCGAGCGGATGCGCACGCATCGCGGCCAGCACGGCGTCGGCCTGCGCGGCGTCGACCACGGCCAGCAGCTTGCCCTCGTTGGCGACGTTCAGCGGGTCGAGCCCGAGCAGTTCGCACGCCGCGGCGACCTGGGGCAGCAGCGGGATCGACGCTTCGCGCAACAGCACGCCGACCCCCGACTGGTGCGCGATTTCGTTGAGCGTCGCGGCCAGGCCGCCGCGCGTCGGGTCGCGCATCAGCCGCAGCGCCTGCGGCGCGGCCGAAACCATGGCAGCGACCAGGTCGTGCAGCGCCGCCGAATCCGACACGATCTCGGTGTCGAACTCGAGGTTGTCGCGCCGCGACATCACCGCCACGCCGTGGTCGCCGATGGTCCCAGACAGCAGCACGACGTCGCCGGCGCGCGCGCGGTCGCCCGACAACCGCAGCCCGGCGGGAACGACGCCGATGCCGGTGGTGCAGATGAACACGCCGTCGGCCTTGCCGCGCTCGACCACCTTGGTGTCTCCGGTGACCACGGCGACGCCGGCGCGGCGCGCCGCGTCGCCCATGCTGCGCGCGATGCGCGCGAGTTCGGCCAGCGCGAACCCTTCCTCGATGAAAAAGCTGGCCGACAGGTGCAGCGGGCGCGCGCCGGCCATCGCCAGGTCGTTGATGGTGCCGTGCACGGCCAGCGAGCCGATGTCGCCGCCGGGGAAGAACAAAGGCGAGACGACGTAGCCGTCGGTGCTCATGACCATGGTGCCGGCAGCGACGTCGAACGCCGCCTGGTCGTTTCCCTGGCGCAGCAGCGGGTTGTCGAGCGCGGGGGCGAAGACCTCCGCGATGAGTTGCGCCATGGCGCGCCCGCCGGCGCCGTGCGACAGGTCGACGACGCCGCGCGCGATGTCCAGGCGGCGGGTCATGGATGCGCCCCCGGCGCTGCGCGCCGCCCCCCGAGGGGGCTGAGCGCGCCTTCGGAGCGGCCGGGCGCCGCGCTCATGGGATGCGCCCCCGGCGCTGCGCGCCCGGCGCTGCGGTCGCGGCATGCTTGGGCGCGGGTCACGGCTGGACTCCCGCAGCGCGCAGCAGTTCGAGCGTGCGCAGCGCTTCGTCCTCGTCGACCTTGACCAGCGCGTAGCCGACGTGCAGGATCACGTAGTCGCCGACCGCAAGGTCGTCGAGCAGCGCCGTGGAGATGGTCTTCATGACGCCATCGAGGCTGACTCTGGCCTGTTCGCCAGGCAGCAGCTCGACGATGCGCGCGGGGATTGCCAGGCACATGCCGCCTCCCTTGCCCAAAGGGCTTGTCCGAGTGAAAGTCCGCCGTCGCCGCACGGCACGCTGCGCGCGACGCGCACGTCGAGGCCGCGCCCGCGCAGGCGCGCGAGCAGCGCGTCGGCGAGCACGCGATTGGCCATGCAACCGCCGCCCAGCGCGACCACGCGCAGACCTCGCGACGCGGCGACATCGGCGATCCAGGCGTCGAGCGCGCGCGCCAGGGTGGCGTGCAGCAGGGCCGCGCCGCGCCGCGGCGACAGCCCGGGCGCGGCCAGCGCGCGCAACATCGGCCACAGGTCGAGCACGCCGTCGGCGAGCGCGAAACCGTCGTCCGGCCCCAGCGCCGAGTCCTCGCCGGACTCGCCGGACTCGCCGACCAGGGCCTCGAGCTGCATCGCGGCCTGGCCGTCGTAGTCCTGCGCCGCGCACACGCCGAGCAGCGCGGCAGCGGCGTCGAACACCCGCCCCAGTGCGCTGGAATGCGGCAGCTGCATACCCGGCAGCCAGCGGCGCAGGGTGCGCGCGGCGTCGATTCCGGCGAAGCGCGCGTCGTCCAGGCCGAGGCGCTGCAGCACGGCCAGCGCGATGCGCCACGGCTCGCGCGTGGCGCGGTCGCCGCCGGGCAGCGGCAGGCCGGCCAGATGGCCGACGCGGCGCCAGTCGCGACCGTCGACTGCGAGCAGCTCGCCGCCCCACGCCTGGCCGCCGACGCCGTAGCCGTAGCCGTCGAGCGCCACGCCGAGCAGCGGGCCGCGCACGGCGTTCTCGGCCATCACCGCGGCGACGTGCGCGAGGTGGTGCTGCACCGGAACGACCGGCAGCCCCTGGCGCTCGGCCCATCGGGTGCTGGCCAGGTCGGGATGCAGGTCGCAGGCGATGCGCTCCGGGCGCACGCCGGCCAGGGCCGCGAGGTGCGCCGCGCTGTGCTCGAGAAAGTCCAGCGTGGCCGCGTTGTCCAGCGTTCCCAGGTGCTGCGAGACGAAGGCTTCGCGACCGCGCGTCAGCGTCACCGTGGCTTTCTGGTGTGCGCCGACCGCGAGCACCGCCGGGCCGTCGCTGCCGAGGTCGATCGGCTCGGGCACGTAGCCGCGCGCGCGCCGGATGAACACCGCGCCCGAGGCGTGCGCGCGCACCACCGAGTCGTCGGCGCGCACGACGATCTGCCGCGGGTGGTCGACGACCAGGTCGGCGATCGCGCGCAGCCGCTGGCGCGCGTCGTCGCCGTCGATCACCAGCGGCTCGCCGCCCGGATTGGCGCTGGTGGCCACCAGCGCCAGCGTCGGGTCGTCGACGAACAGCAGATGGTGCAGCGCGCTGCACGGAAGCATCACGCCCAGGTGCGCCAGCCCCGGCGCGATGGCCGGCGCCAGCGTGCCGGCGTACGGCAGCAGCACGAT
>JAJZHS010000178.1 GCA_021798395.1 Pseudomonadota bacterium | reverse complement strand
ACCAGATCGCCGAGTTCGTAGGCGAAACCGTCGCGGCGGCGCAATCGGCGCAGCAATCGGTTCCACGGCGACGGCGAATCGTCGTGCGCCGTGGCGCCGGACTCGCCTGGACTTTCGGGAGCAAGCATTCGGTGCATGATGGGGACTCGGAAAATGCGTCGGGTCTGCCGCAATGTCGCGTCTCAGTCCAATTGTGCTCCGGGCCGGAGCAGCGCGGCGACAAGCGTGCGCGCCGAGGGCGCGCCGAGGGCGGCAGCCAGCGCCGCCTCGATTTCGGGCAGCAGCGCACGCAGCTGTGCCGCGGTCGTGCAGCGCTCGATCCGCATCTGCAGCCGGTAGGCCTTCAGCATGCCGAGGTGCTTGCCGACCAGCGCGTTGACCGCATCGTAGAGGGCGGCGAAATCGTCGGCCGTCGGCCCGGCGCTTGTCGCCGGCGACGGCGACGGCGACGGCGACGAATTGGCGACGCCGTCTGGCTCGTGCCGGGGTTCCGGGGCGTCGGCGTCGCGCTCGGGCCGCGCCGCGACGATCAGGCCCAGCGCGCGCAACTGATCGAGGGTGTCCGGCGGCGCGCCCGACGCGGCGACCAGCGAACGCAGTTCGTGCGCGCTGCGCCGGCCGTCGACGAAGAGCAGCACGTTGCGCAGCCGCCTGGGCAAGGCGCTGCGGCTGTTGCGGATTTCAGCAACGCCCGCCGCGGTCTTGTGGTACGCGGAGTCCGGCGCGGTCGGATCATCCATCGGCGTTCAGGTCGCTGCCGGCTGTCTCCGGGAGAAAATTCATGCCGATGACGAACGTCACGGCCGCGACGATCACCGCGTACCACAGCCCGTAATAGATGTTGCCGTTTTGCGCGACGAGGGCAAAGGCGATGGTCGGCAGCAGACCGCCGAACCAGCCGTTGCCGAGGTGGTAGGGCAGGCTCAGCGAGGTGCAGCGCAAGCGCGTCGGGAAGAGCTCGGCCAGCGCCGCGGCGAGCGGGCCGTAGACGATCGCCACCAGAAGGACGAGTGCGAACAGGATGGCGATCACCAGCGGCGCGTCGATGGCGTTCGGGTCGGCTCGCGCCGGGTAGCCGGCGGCGTGCGCCGCGCGCGCCAGTTCCGCGCCCAGCGCCGACTTGCGTGCCGCAAGTTCGGCGGGAGTCAGGTCGCCGCCTTCGAACACCGGCAGCACCCGATCGCCGACCACGATCCGGGCCGGCCCCCGGCCCGACGTCGTCGTGTAATCGATCGCCGCCTCGGCCAGCAGCCGCTTGGCGATGTCGCACGAGGTGGTGAAGGTCTTGGTGTCCAGCGGGTCGAATTGGAACGAACACTCCCGAGCCGGCGCGATGAGCCGCACCGGGGCCGAGACCAGGGCCTTCGCCAGCGCCGGGTTGGCGGCGGCCGTCAGGGCATGGAAGAGGGGAAAATAGCTGAGGGCGGCGAGCGCCAGGCCGTTGAGAATGACGCGCTTGCGGCCGAATCGATCGGCGAACGCGCCGGACACCCAGAAAAACGGGATGCCCAGCAGCAGCGAGGCGCCGACGAACAGCTCGGCATCGAGCGGCGGAACTTTCAGGACGCGGGTCAGGAAGAACAGCGCGTAGATCTGGCCGGCGTACCAGACCACTGCCTGCCCGGCGACCAGGCCGAAGAACGCGACGAGCACCCGCGCCGAGTTGCCGCGGTTGCGCACAAAGGCTTCGCGCAGCGGCGCCGAGGAAAGCCGCCCGGCAGCTTTCACGCGGGTGAACACGGGCGATTCGGTGAGCTGCAGCCGAAACCACATCGAGAGCGCGAGCAGGATCAGCGAACCGAGAAAGGGTATGCGCCAGCCCCAGGCGTTGAACGCTGTGCTGCCCAGCGCGCCGCGCACTCCGGCGATGACGATCAGCGACAGCAGCAGGCCCAGCGTGGCGGTGGTCTGGAGCCACGCGGTGTATCCGCCTCGTGAGCGGCGCGGTGCGTATTCGGCGACGAAAGTCACCGCGCCGCCGTATTCGCCGCCGATCGCGAGACCTTGCAACAGGCGCAGGGCGATCAGCGCGATCGGCGCCAGAATGCCGATGGTCGACGCGTCGGGAAGCAGTCCGGCGAGGAACGTGGACAACCCCATGATGATGATGGTCACCATGAAGGCATATTTTCTGCCGACGACGTCGCCGAGCCGTCCGAAAATCAACGCGCCAATTGGACGGACAATGAATCCGGCGGCGAAGGCGAGCAACGCGAAGACAAAGCTCGAGCTCGGATCGAGGGCCGCGAAGTATTTTCTCGCGAGCACCCCGGCAAGCGATCCGTAAAGGAAGAAGTCATACCACTCGAACATGGTGCCGACGGTCGAGGCAAGGATGACCTTTCTCGCCTCGGGCGTGAGTCTGCGATCGCTTGGATCGTCGTGGACTGGCGTCATGCACAAATCTCCCCCTTGAGGGTGCGCGCAAACCGCGGCAGGTCGAGCAAAACCGCCGGGCCCGGCGGCGCGTCGCGCGCCGGACGGGCATTCCGCGCAGGGCGGCGAATGGATATTCGTGGGCGATTCTTGGGGCCGATGTTGACGGCAGACTTACTGCGCCGCCAAGTTAGGGTAAATGCCTATTTGGGAAGTTTGTCCCCGATCACGCGCGACGCCGGAATGCAGCCGCACGGGCAGACCGCGCAGCAACCGCAGTCAAGTCGACTTATATACTCCGGGGCGCACGCCACAGGGGGTCGAGGTGGAAAGACGGGATGCAAGCGCGGTCGGCTGGGAATGGTTCATCTTGCTGGTGACCATCGCGTACCTGATTGTCGAGACGTCGTTCAGCGCGGAACTCCTGAATATCGTGGGACGGCACGCTTCGGCTGCCGATATCCGGCACATCGAGCATTGGGGGCGCTGGATTTCTGGTTTCGCCGCCGGCTTGTTGGCATGGACCGTGCTGCCCTATATCCGCTTGCGGGAATCCGTGGCCGCGTCGCTGCTGGTGTTTTCGGCGTTGACCGCCGGAGTGATGGTCTGGGTCTATCACGCCGAGTTGAACCTTGTGCACGCGATGACCGAGCATGCGAGCGGGACGCAGCGCAAGCTCGCGGTGTATTCCGTTTTCGTGCGCAGCGGCTTGCTCGACGGAACCGTCCGACTCGATGGCATGCCCGACGATGCACAGACGTACGCGACTGCGCAGGGCAAGGCATTCATCGCCTTGCTGCCGTTGCTGGCGCATTCCGACGCGCAATTGCCGCGTCGGCTCGACGGCGTGCTGGCAAGCGTTGTCGGCAAGGACATCGATCGCTCCGTGGGCGGGCCGCGAGGCTATTTCAATCGGTTGTTTCGTCCGGCGGCGCAGCAGATGAACCGGGCCTGGCTCGGGTACCAGCGCATGGTGGCGGGGCTGAATTCAGCTTATCTGCGCGCCGCGGCGAACCCGCGCTGGGCGGCGCGGATCGACGCACGCGCGCGCGCCGAGTTCGACCGCCAGGTCGCCGCGCACTTCAGCGTGCCGGGAAACGTGGCGCGGATCGACCCGCGCGCGGTCGGCGACGAACGCAGCTTCTTTGCCACACGGGCGATGGCCCATCTCTGGGCGCGGCTGCTGGGATTCGATCCGCCACGCCCGCTGCTGCCTTCGGCGGACTTGGAGCAGGTGCGCGCCCAACTCTGGCCGCGCTTTCGCGCGCTCCGGACCCAGCGCGAGATCGCGGCGTTTCAAGCCGATGCACGGGCCTACGACGACGGCGGACCGCGGGCCCGGCAGGGGCGCGATGCGATGACGCTGGTGACCGTGCCGGCGATGGCCCTGCTGTTTTCGGTGCTGGGCATGCTGGTGCACCTGGGAAAGAGTTCGTTCTATGTCCTCGAACTCGCGGCGCCCAGGATCGGCTGGAAGCTGAATGCAATCTTGGCCATCGCCGTGTCGACCTTCGCGGCGATGTCGTTCTGGCACGTGAACAACGCGATCGTGACCGCCCCGCTTTACCGGCACCTGCTCGCCGCGTACGCGGCACGGCGGCCGCCGTGGCCGCCGTGGGCCCTGACCTGGATCATTCGCGCCGAGCATGCCGTTTATCCGCTGGCGAACGCGCTGCGCACGGGAGTCCTGAGAGGCTTCACCTTCGGAGTCGCGAATGGTTGACGCGCGGCACGTGCGACGCGCTGCCGGGGTCATCGCGGCCGTGCTCACCGCAGCATGCACCAACATGCCACCGATCGTGTCCCGGCAGCCGAACGGGGCCGTGGACCTTTCGTTGCCGCTCGCGCCGTTGTTGACCGACGCGCTGCTGTACACCGAGGACGCGCGGATCCCGTTGGCGAACGGCCAGGTCGTGGTGCTGGAACACGACCATGTTCAGGGCGGCGCCCGGTTCCTTTTCCCGGGCGGGCGTTTCGTGCAGATGCGCGCGCTTCGGCACGCGCGGCTGGTGTCGAGCGCGGTCTTGCCCGATGGCCGCACGGTGGCCATCGTGCAGGGCGATCTCGGGGCGCAACCGAAGGTTGAACTCGCCGTCGTCCTGCAGCCGGACCGCGCGGCCTGGGTCGTCCTGGGACCTCCGGGGCAGACGTGGCGCATGCTCCCATCCGCGACCGATCCGGGACGCGTCGTGTTCGAGCAGCAGACGACGGGCGACCCGCTCGTGCGGGTGTTCGACGTCGGATCTTCGCGCATATCCAGCCCCTTCCTGCGCGCGATGCGGCCGGCCGCGCAGGCGCAACGACGCGCGCAAGCCGCCCGATCCCGACCCGGGCCCGACGAGGCGCAGCCGGTGCCCGTCTCACCCGATCTCATCGACCGCACCGCCGGCCCGGAGGCGCGCGCGGCGGCAGCGACGCCGCGCCACGCGGCGCATTCGGTGGGCGTGCAGGCCCGCCTCATCGTGCTGAACGGAGCCACCGAGGGGGTGCGATCGGCCGTTGCCGGCGGGCACCAGAACATCGCGCCGCAGGAGGTCAACCTGCGGTGATCAGCGGCCTTCCCGGGCCCGCAATGCGGCCGGAGCGCTCGATGGTGGCGCCTTCAGCGCACAGCGTGGAGGCTGAATCCGGCGCAATTGCCGGCGTCGATCCGCCCCGCATAGGCACGCGGCGCATCGGTCAAATGGCCGCTCAGGCCGACCATGAGATAGCCGGGCGGACGGACGATCCAGCGCACGGGCTCCAGCTGCATGTCGCGGGCAGCGATGAAATAGGCCCCTTCGACGATGTATTTTCCGCTGTGCTGCACGTCGCGCGGGTCGCCGAACGCAAAACGCGCGCGCACCCCCAGGGCCGGGCCCGAGCGTGTCGGAGAGACCCCGCGATTGACGTACTCGATGGTCAGTTCCAGAGGCGTGCGGATCCCGTCGCAGACATAGCTGCCGCGCCAGTCCTGGCCGGCCTCGGGCACGGGATTGGGCGCCGCGGACGCGTGGGCCGCGACGCAGACCGCAGCCAGCGCCAAGGCCGCGCGCGCGAACGGAAGGGGTCGAAATTTCGGCATGAAGTCAGTCGGCGTCCATCGTGCACGACGCGCCGCAAACGACTGCGTCGCCCGGGCGCGTCATCGCCCGCGGTCGCAAGCGTTCGACGCACCGTCCGAGGCCGGTTGCGCAGGCCGCGTCACGCTTCCCGCAGGATAGCGCACGTGCCTGCCCGGGCCGAGGCGCGGGCGCCTGGCGCAATCCGTGCGCCGCGCTATGCTGCGACGGGAATCTGGAACACGAACCGGGGAGCCGGCATGGAGCAGGGGGCTGATCAACTGCGGCAGTGCCGCGAAGCGGTCGCGGTCTGGGAGGCGCTGGCGCCGGCGCGGCGTGCCGCGTGCGGCGCCGCCGAGCGCGACGCGGCGGCTGCCGCGTA
>JAJZHS010000177.1 GCA_021798395.1 Pseudomonadota bacterium | reverse complement strand
GCATCAGGTGGAAGCCTGAAGCAGAAAGCCGGAGCGCGTGGCCGATGGCGGCCATTCGTCCCGGAGGGAAACGGTGCATCAGGTGGAAGCCTGAAGCAGGAAGCCGGAGGGTGCGGCCGGTGGCAGCTCGGCATGCGAGCGCCCGCAGGGCCGCCCCAAGGGCGCGAGCAGTCCCCCCTCGGGGGGGAAGGCGCCGGGGTTGCCCCCGGCGCCTCAGGGGGGCACACAACATGATCAGTTTCGAGTTCTTCCCGCCGAAGACGGCGGAGGGTGCGGTCAAGCTGGCGGCGGCGAGGCAGCGGCTGTACGCGCATCGGCCCGCGTTCTGCTCGGTGACCTACGGCGCCGGCGGGTCGACGCAGGACGGCACGCTGCAGACGGTGCGCGCGATCAGGGCCGAGGGCATGACCGCGGCGCCGCACCTGTCGTGCGTCGGCGCCGGCCGCGCGTCGATCGCCGCGCTGCTGCGCCAGTACCTGGACGAGGGCATCGACCGCATCGTGGCGCTGCGCGGCGATCTGCCTTCGGGCTACGGCCTCGGCGGCGAGTTCCACCACGCCGCGGATCTGGTGGCGTTCATCCGCGAGCAGACCGGCGACGCGTTCCACATCGAGGTCGCGGCGTACCCGGAGGTGCACCCGCAGGCACGCAGCCCGCAGGACGATCTGACGCACTTCGCGCAAAAGATGCGCGCCGGCGCGAATTCGGCGATCACGCAATATTTCTTCAACGCCGACGCGTACTTCCGCTTCCGCGACGACGCCTACGCGGCCGGCATCGAGGCGCCGATCGTTCCGGGCATCATGCCGATCACCAGCGCGTCGCAGTTGCTGCGCTTTTCGGACATGTGCGGCGCCGAGGTGCCGCGCTGGATCCGGCTGCGGCTGCAAAGCTTCGGCGACGACCGCGCGGCGATCACCGCGTTCGGCCGCGAGGTGGTTGCGGCGCTGTGCCGGCGGCTGCTGGACGGCGGCGCGCCGGGGCTGCACATCTATACCCTGAACCAGGCCGACCCGGCGCTGGCGCTGCTCGAGGACCTCGGCGCGCGCTCGGCGTAGGAGCCTCCCAGCCGCCCTGTCTGTCCACGATGTCCACGCGGCAGGTCCGCCGAAAGCCGCGTACGGCGCGGGGGCGGGGCGCGCGGCGTGGCGCTTGGCGTATGCTGGTTCGATGGACACGACACCCGGATTCGCCAGCCACGCCGATGCGGATTCGGCGCTGGCGCATGTGCAAGCCATTTACCGCGGCAGCATCGATCTCCTGCATCACGCGCTGCGCCGCTGGCTCGCCGGAGACGAACCTGCCGCGCCGGTGCGCGCGTGCTATCCGCGCGTGCGGCTGCGCAGCGCAAGCGGCGCGCACGCCGATTCGCGCCTCGCCTACGGCTTCGTCTCGCGGCCGGGCGTGTTCGAGGCCACGCTGACGCGCCCGGACCTGTTCGCCGACTATTACCGCGAGCAGTTCGCGCTGCTGCTGCGCAACCAGGGCGTGCCGCTGGAAGTCGGCGTCAGCGACACGCCGATCGCGTTGCCGTTCAGCTTCGCCGACGATGACCAGTTCGACGGCGGGCTCGACGGCGCGCGGCGCGCACGCTTGCGCCAGCTGTTCGACGTGCCTGACCTGTCGTGCATGGACGACGGAATCGCCAACGGCACCTTCGAGCCGCAGCCCGGGCAGCCGCGGCCTCTGGCGCTGTTCACGGCGCCGCGGGTCGACTACTCGCTGCACCGGCTGCGGCACTACAGCGGATGCGCGGCCGAGCATTTCCAGAATTTCGTGCTGTTCACGAATTACGGCTTCTACATCGACGAGTTCCTGCGCCACGCGCGCGCGCTGATGGCCACGCCGCAGTCGGGCGACGACGACTACGTCGCGCTGGTCGAGCCCGGCAACGTGGTCACGCGCCGCGTCGGCTGCGGCGCCGAACCCGGCGACGCGGCCGGCGCGCCGCCGCCGCGGCAGCCGCAGATGCCCGCGTACCATCTGCTGCGGCGCGACCGCGGCGGGATCACCCTGGTCAACATCGGCGTCGGCCCGGCCAACGCGAAAACCATCACCGACCACGTCGCGGTGCTGCGCCCGCACGCGTGGCTGATGCTCGGCCACTGCGCCGGTCTGCGCAACACCCAGCAGCTGGGCGACTACGTGCTGGCGCACGGCTACGTGCGCGAGGACCACGTGCTCGACGAGGATCTGCCGCCGTGGGTGCCGATTCCGCCGCTGGCCGAGGTGCAGGTCGCGATCCAGCAGGCGGTGGCCGAGATCACGCAGCTGCAGGGCTACGAGCTCAAGCGGGTGATGCGCACCGGAACGGTGGCCAGCACCGACAACCGCAACTGGGAGCTGCTGCCTTTCCACGGCGCGCTGAGCACTCCGGAGCGGAGGTTTTCGCAAAGCCGCGCGATCGCGCTGGACATGGAAAGCGCCACCATCGCGGCCAACGGGTTCCGGCTGCGGGTTCCGTACGGCACGTTGCTGTGCGTCAGCGACAAGCCGCTGCACGGCGAAATCAAGCTGCCCGGAATGGCCGACCGCTTCTACCGCGAACGCGTCGAGCAGCACCTGCGCATCGGCATTCGCGCGCTCGAGATCCTGCGCGGGCAGCGCATGGAGGAATTGCACAGCCGCAAGCTGCGGTCGTTCGACGAGGTGGCGTTTCAGTAGTGGTGGGCCCCCCTGAGCGGCCGGGGGCGACCCCGGCCGCATCCCCCCCGAGGGGGGACTGCTCGCCCCCTTGGGGCGGCCCTGCGGGCGCTCGCAGGCCGAGCTGCCACCGGCTGCACGCTCCGGCTTTCTGCTTCAGGCGTCGACCTGAACGGGTTGCACGCGCCGGGGTGAATGGCTGCCACCGGCTGCACGCTGCGGCTTTCTGCTTCAGGCGGGGACCTGGACGGTTGCACGCGCCGGGGTGAGTGGCTGCCACCGGCTGCACGCTGCGGCTTTCTGCTTCAGGCGGGGACCTGGACGGTTGCACGCGCCGGGGGGGATGGCTGCCACCGGCTGCACGCTCCGGCTTTCTGCGGCACGCATTGGCCCTGGGGCTATACGCTGCGGGCTTGGGCGAGCCAGGCGCTCCAGGCTTCGAGCAGCGCGGGGTCGGCGGCGCACAGCGCCGAGCGGCGGTGCAGGGTGTGGTCGAACACCGGATCGCCGTCCAGGGTGCGGCTGACGCCGCCGGTTTCGGCCAGGATCAGCTGGCCGGCGGCGTAGTCCCACAGGCCCTGCGCGCCGTGCAGGTAGACGTCGAAGCGCCCGGCTGCGACCCAGCACCACTCGAGCGCGACCGAACCGATGGCGCGCTGCGAGGCGTACGGCGGGGCGGTCGCCAGGCGCGCCGCCAGCGCGGCCGGCAAGCGCTTGAAGTCGACACACGCGATCGCCCGGCGCAGCGGGCGATCGCGCCGGGGCGCCTGCAGCGGTTGCGCACCAAGCCAGGCTCCACCACCGTCGACGGCGCTGAACAACTCGTCACGCATGACGTCGAAAACCCAGCCCGCGCGCACCCGGCCGCCCTGCAGCCAGGCCAGTGAAGGGCCGAACGCGGGCAGCCCGGCTGCGAAGTTGCTGGTGCCGTCGAGCGGGTCGAGCACCCACAGGCCGGGGCCGTCGGGCGCGGCCGCTTCGTCGCGCAGCAAGGCGGCTTGCCGCTGCGCGCTCATTTCCTCGCCGAGCAGAGGCACCGCAGGCCAGCGCGTGGCCAGTTCGGCCTGCACGGCGCGCTGCATCGCGATGTCGGCGTCGGTGACCCAGCTGCCGTCGTCCTTCAGCCGCGCCCCGGGCGCATGGGCCCGCGGCAGGATCTGCGCAAAGGCGGCGGCGCGCAGCAACGCGCCGATTGACTCACGTGCCGACGTGCTGGCGATGTTCACGGCACCAGGATGGTCGGCGCAGCGGGCGCTGCCGTCTGCGGCCAGTCGAGGCTGTAGTGCAGGCCGCGGCTTTCGTGGCGCAGCCGCGCCGAGCGCACGATCAGTTCGGCAACCTGCAGCAGGTTGCGCAGTTCGATCAGGTCGCGGCCGACGCGGAAATTGGCGTAGAAGTCGTGGACTTCGCTGCGCAGCAGTTCGATGCGATGCGCGGCGCGCTCCAGACGCTTGTCGGTGCGCACGATGCCGACGTAGTTCCACATCAGCCGACGCAGCTCGTCCCAGTTGTGGCTGACGACGACTTGCTCGTCGGCGTCGACCACGCGGCTTTCGTCCCACGGCCTGGGCACCAGTACGGCGGGCTGCTCGGCGGCGCCGATCGCCGCGGCGGCGGCGGTGCCGAAGACGACACATTCGAGCAGCGAATTGCTCGCCAGCCGGTTGGCTCCGTGCAGCCCGGTGTACGCCACTTCGCCGATCGCGTACAGGCCGGCCAGGTCGGTGCGCCCGCTGAGGTCGGTGAGCACCCCGCCGCAGGTGAAGTGCACGGCCGGAACGACCGGGATCGGTTCGCGCGCCATGTCGATCCCCAGGTCGAGGCAGCGCTGGTAGATGGTCGGGAAATGCTGCCGGATGAACGCTTCGCCTTTGTGGGTGATGTCGAGGTAGACGCAGTCCAGGCCGTGCTTCTTCATTTCGAAGTCGATCGCGCGCGCGACCACGTCGCGCGGCGCCAGCTCGGCGCGGGCGTCGTGCGCAGGCATGAAGCGGGTGCCGTCGGGAAGCCGCAGCACGCCGCCCTCGCCGCGCACGGCCTCGGAGATGAGGAAGCTCTTGGCCTTCGGGTGGTACAGGCAGGTCGGGTGAAACTGGATGAATTCCATGTTCGCCACCCGGCAGCCGCTGCGCCAGGCCATCGCGATTCCGTCGCCGCTGGCGGTGTCCGGGTTGGTCGTGTAGCGGTAGACCTTGCCGGCGCCTCCGGTGGCCAGGATGGTGTGCGCGGCGGCGAAGGTCTCGACGCGGCCGTTGGTTGCGTTGAGCGCGTAGACGCCCCAGCAGCGCGGCGGGCTGCCGATGTCCATGTGCCGGTTGGTGATCAGGTCGATGGCGACGTGGTTCTCGACCAGGCTGATGCGGGGATGGTTGCGCGCGCGCTCGAGCAGGGTGCGCTGGATCGCCGCGCCGGTGGCGTCGGCGACATGGGCGATGCGCCGCGCGCTGTGCCCGCCTTCGCGCGTCAGGTGCAGTGTGCCTGCGTCGGTGTCGAACGGAACGCCCTGCGCGCGCAGCCAGTCGATCGCGCCGGGGCCGTGCTCGACGACGAAGCGCGTGGCCGGAAGGTCGTTGAGCATGCCGCCTGCGACCAGCGTGTCGCGCACGTGGGCGTCGAAGCTGTCGCCGCCGCCGAGGACCGCGGCGATGCCGCCCTGCGCCCACTGGCTCGAGGAGACTTCCAGTTCGCGCTTGGCCAGCAGCGTGACCTGGAAGCGCTCGGCCAGCTGCAGCGCGGCCGACAGTCCGGCGAGTCCGCCGCCGACGATCAGGACATCGCAATGGTGCATTTCGTGTTCTCGGGTTCACATTGGGCGATGATGCCGAACCCGGTATTTTCCACCCATTTGGCCGATTTCCACCGCCAGACCGCCGATGGCGGGAAGGCACCGGTGTGCAGCGGCGCGATCCGGTAGGGTCAGACGCCGATGCGCACCAGCGCCGCCAGCGCCCCGACGGCGACGACCAGCATGGCGCCGAGCCGGATCGTCAGCCGCTGCTCGAGCTCGTGCAACTGCGCGATGGTCGCCAGGCCCCGCAGGTCGTCCTTGGTGGCGAAGTTGCGCAGGTCGTCCTTGGTGGCGAAGTTGCGCAGGTCGTCCTTGGTGGCGAAGTTGCGCAGGTCGTCCTTGGTGGCGAAGTTGCGCAGGTCGTCCTTGGTGG
>JAJZHS010000176.1 GCA_021798395.1 Pseudomonadota bacterium | reverse complement strand
CCGGTCCCGGCCGCCTCACGCGCGCCGTCGCGCACCGTGGCGCGCGCGCCCAGGCGCTGCGCGAAAGCCCACAGTTCGGCGTCGAAACCGCCCGGGTTGGCCAGCCCGTGCACCGGCGTCACCCGCACGCGCAGGGTCCACCGCTCGCCGCCGCGCACCGCGCACGGCGCGCCGTCGGCGTGCGCCCAGCTCGCCAGCATGCGCCCAGGCACCCCGGGCGGCGGCGACCGCGGCGCGAACACGAAGCGACACGCGTGCGGCGCCCATTGCGGCAGCGTGGCCACGCTGCCGCGCAGGGTCAGCATGTCGCCCCACAGCCCCGGCGCCAGCCGGTCGGCCAGACGCGCGTGTGCGCGCCAGCCGGTGCTGCCGTACGCGGCCAGCGCGGCGCCGAGCAGCACCAGCCAGGGCCTGCGGCGTGCCGCGAGCAGCATTCCGCAACCCAGCGCCAGCACCAGCAGGTAGCCGCCGACGCGCCACAGCTCCGCCTGTTGCATCTGCACGGCGCAGCCGAGCAGCACGCCGAGCGCGAACCGCACCATGGTCACCGCGCGACCCTCCATCGAGCCGCGATTTTGAGCCGGCAGCGCGCCGCGCGAAGACCTTGCGGCGCCAATTCGGCAACGGCCTTGGGGGATGCGTGATGCAGCGTGATCGGGTGGTGCGCTTCGCCGTGCTGTCGGACATCCACGGCAACCTGCCGGCGCTGCGTGCAGCGGGCCGGCTTCGACGATCGGGCCCGCTGGCTGCGCAGCGGCCGCGCCTGATCAGTCCAGCGCCTGCCAGTCGACGGCCCAGGCGCCGCGCCGGATCTGATCGAGCCAGAACGCGCCGATGACGGTCTTCACGTCGGTCACCCTGCCGTCGCGAACCCAGGCCATGAGTTCGTCGCAGTCGGCCGCGAACACTTCGAGAAACTCGTGGCGGTCGAGCTGCTGCGCGCCGGCGACCAGATCACGCGCCAGCACCAGATGGATGATCTCGTCCGAATACGAAATCGCGTTGTTGATGGTGCCGATGTAGGCCCACTCGCGCGCGCTGTAGCCGGTCTCTTCGCGCAGTTCGCGCTGCGCGCAGCGCTGCCAGCCTTCTCCGGGGTCGAGCTTGCCGGCCGGAAACTCGAGCATCACGCGACGCATCGGGGTGCGCCACTGACGCTCCATCAGCACCCGGCCTTCTGCCAGCAGCGGAACGACCATCACCGCGCCCGAGTGGCGGATGTATTCCCGCTGCGCCTGGGCGCCGTCGGGCAGGCGCACCGTGTCGCGCCAGACGCGCAGGAAATGCCCGTCGAACACCTGTTCGCTGTGCAGCGCGACTTCCTCCAGACGCGCGCGCGCGTCGTCCATCAGCGCCGCGCCAGGTAGCGGCCGACGAATCCGGGGAATGCCAGCACCAGGAACATCGACGCCGAAACGGCGTAGAACTCCCAGTGCTGCGGGTAGATCTGACCCAGCCTCGCCTCCATCGCCAGCGACGCGAAACCGACCACGAAATACAGCACGCTGAGTTCGCCCAGGCGCAGGTACCAGGTCTTGCCGCCGCGCAGCGGCAGCACCCCGAACAGCCGCTCGGTGGCGAACGGAAGGTTGGCGCCGATCAGGCTCAGCACCAGGACCAGCCAGACGGCGGACGATTGCATCGCGACTCCGAACTCAATGCAGCGACTTCGCCAGTGCTTCGTAGCACAGCGTCATCAGGCCACCCGGAAGCAGCCCGAGCAGAAGAACCGCCACTCCGTTCAGGCTCATCACCGCCCAGGCCAGCGGCGACGCCTGCACGCGGTGCGCGCGCGTGGCCTCGTCGAAATACATCACCTTGACCACGCGCAGGTAGTAGAAGGCGCCGATCACCGACAGGATCACCGCGGTCACCACCAGCCACACGCGCCCGGTCGCCAGCAGCACGGCGAGCACTTCGAACTTGGCGTAGAAGCCGGCGAACGGCGGCAGCCCGGCGAGCGAGAACATGAGGAACGCCATGATCCCGGCCAGCCACGGGTGGCTCTTGCCCAGTCCGGCGAAGTCGCGCAGTTCCTCGGCCTCGAAACCCTGGTGCGCCATGAACATGATCACGCCGAACGTGCCCAGCGTGGTCAGCACGTAGATCACCAGGTAGAACGCCGCGGCGCCGTAGGCCACCGAAGCGGTCATGCCGTTGCCGTTGATCATTCCGGACATCAGCCCCAGCAGCATGAAGCCGATCTGCGCGATGGTCGAGTACGCGAGCATGCGCTTGAGATTGGTCTGCGCAATGGCGGCGAAATTGCCGATGATCAGGGAAAGCAAAGCCACCAGCATGATCATCTGCTGCCAGTCGGGAGCCAGCGGGAACAGGCCCTGCACCAGCAGCCGGATCGCCATGGCGAATGCGGCGAGCTTGGGCGCGCCGCCGACCAGCAGCACGACCGCGGTCGGCGCGCCCTGGTAGACGTCCGGGATCCACATGTGGAACGGCGCGGCGCCGAACTTGAACGCCACCCCGGCGACCAGGAACACGACGCCGAGCACCAGCGCGGCGCGGTTCAACGGCTCGCTGGCGACCATCTTGAACGCCACCGCCAGATCGAGCGACCCGGTGGCGCCGTAGATCATGCTCATGCCGTAAAGCAGGAAGCCGGAGGCGAGCGCGCCCAGCACGAAATACTTCATCGCCGCTTCGGTCGCCAGCGCGGAATCGCGCCGCAACGCCACGAGCGCATACAAAGCCAGCGACAGCAGTTCCAACCCCAGGTACAGCATCAGCAGGTTGCTGCCCGAGATCATCACGTACTGGCCGAGCAGAGCCAGCAGCGACAGGCTGAACAGTTCGCCGCCCCACAGTCCGCGCTCGCCGGCGTAGCGCCGGGCATAGACCAGGCTGATCAGGGTGGCGCCCGCGGTGAACAGCTTGAGCAGCATGGCCAGCGGGTCGATGACGACCATGCGCTGCATCGCGAAGCCCGACATGCCCGACGCGTAGTACGCGCCGTCAAGCACCATCAGTCCCAGCAGGGTGACGACGGTCAGGCCGTACGCGATGCGGTGTTCGGAGTCCTTGCAGACGAGATCGACAAGCATGACCGCGCAGGCCATGACCAGCAGGAAGATCTCGGGGTAGATCGCAATCCAGTTCATCATCGCTCTCGCGCGTTACTGCAGTTTCGACGCAGCGACATGCTGCAGGAGGTGGGCGACGCTGGCCTGCATCGGGTTCGTGAAGAACCGCGGATACAGACCGAACCACAGCACGCCGGCGGCGAGCAGCGCCAGGACCAGGAATTCGCGCGCGCCGATGTCGGTCAGCGCCGCGACGTGGTCGTTGCGCACCGGGCCGAAGAACACGCGCTTGACCATCCACAGCGTGTAGCCGGCGGCCAGCACCAGGGTGGTGGCGGCGGCCATGCCGAGCCAGAAGTTCTGGTGCACCGCGCCGAGGATGACCATCCACTCGCCGACGAATCCGCTGGTCCCGGGAAGACCGGCGTTGGCCATCGCGAACAGCACGGCGAAGGTCGCGAACTTGGGCATCACCTTGGTCACGCCGCCGTAGTCGGCGATGGTGCGGGTGTGCATGCGGTCGTACAGGACGCCGATGCTCAGGAACATCGCGCCCGAGACGAATCCGTGCGAGATCATCTGCACGATGCCGCCTTGCACGCCGATGTCGGAGAACAGAAAGAAGCCCAGCGTGACGAAGCCCATGTGGGCGATCGACGAATAGGCCACCAGTTTCTTCATGTCGGTCTGGACCATCGCCACCAGGCCGATGTAGATCACCGCGATCACCGACAGGGCGATGATCAGCGGCGCCAGTTCATGGCTGGCGTCGGGGACGATCGGCAGCACGAAACGCACGAAACCGTAAGCGCCGAGCTTCAGCATGATCGCCGCCAGCACGATCGATCCGCCGGTGGGCGCCTCGACGTGCGCGTCCGGAAGCCAGGTGTGCACCGGCCACATCGGAATCTTCACGGCGAAGGCGAAGAAGAACGCGACGAAGAGCAGGATCTGCGTCCCGCTGCTCAGCGGCACCGTGTACCAGTCGACGATGCTGAAGCTGCCGCCCGACTGGAAGTACAGGTACAGCAAAGCGACCAGCATCAACAATGAACCCAGCAGCGTGTAGAGGAAGAACTTGAACGCCGCGTAGACCCGCCGCGGACCGCCCCAGATGCCGATGATCAGGTACATCGGAATCAGCGTGGCCTCGAAGAAGACGTAGAACAGGATCGCGTCGGTGGCGCAGAACACGCCATTCATCAGACCCGAAAGGATCAGGAACGACGCCATGTACAGCGGAACGCGCTGCTGGATCACTTCCCAGCCGGCGATCACCGTGATCAGGGTGATGAAAGCGGTCAGCGGCAGGAACCACAGCGAAATGCCGTCAATGCCGAGCGCGTAGCGGATGTTGAACGGCTGGATCCAGGGACCGTTCTCGACGAACTGCATGCCGGCGTCGCCCGCGTGGAAGCCGCTCACCAGCGGCAGCGTGACGAGCAGGCCGGCGACTGCGCCGACCAGCGCCAGCCAACGCATCGCGCCGGCGTTGGACTCACGCCCGAGCAGCAGGATCAGGATGCCAAACGCAATGGGCGTCCAGACGGACAGACTCAGCAAGGGTAGCGATTGCATAGGGGTGAACGAGAAGCCGCGGGCCGTGTCGGATTTATCGGATGAACCAGCCGGACAGCAGCTTGCCCGGGACGTACAGCCACATGAAAACCACCACGCCTCCGATCATCGCCAGCGCGTAGTAGTAGATGAAGCCGGTTTGCAGCTGGCGCACCAGCGTCGCGGCGAAACCGACCAGGCGCGCGCTGCCGTTGACCATCAGGCCGTCGATCAGGCCGGCGTCGGCGCCTTTCCACAGGCCCTGGCCGAGCAGCCGCGCGCCGGCGGCGATGATGTGCTCGTTGATCCAGTCCATGTAGTACTTGTGTTCGAGGATGTCGTCGATGAAGCCGAAGGTGCGCTTGATCGCAGCCGGGACCGCCGGATTGATCAGGTAGCAGTACCAGGCCACGACGAAACCGGCGATCGCCAGCCACAGCGGCAGCGCGGTGAACGATCCCAGCGCCATCGCCAGCGGGCCGTGGAACTCCTCGGCCAGGTGCGACATCGCCGGATGCGCGGCGGTGTTCACCGTGATCGCGCCGTTGAAGAAACCACCGAACAGCAGCGGCTTGATCGCCACGTAGCCGATCACCGCGGAGGGAATCGCCAGCAGCACCAGCGGCAGGGTGACGACCCACGGCGACTCGTGCGGCTCCAGCGGGGCGTGGTGGCCGTGATCGTCGTGGTGTCCGTGGTGATGATCGTGCTTGAGCTTGCGGAAACGCTCCTCGCCGTGGAACACCAGGAAATACACGCGGAACGAGTACAGCGCAGTGACGAACACGCTGGCGGTGACCGCAAAGCTGGCGAAGCCCGAGCCGGCCAGGTGGCTGGCGGCGACCGCGTCGATGATGCTGTCCTTCGAGTAGAAGCCGGCGAAGAACGGAGTGCCGCAAAGCGCCAGGGTGCCGATGAGGAAGGTGATCCAAGTGATCGGCATGTACTTGCGCAGCCCACCCATGTGCCGGATGTCCTGGTCATGGTGCATGCCGATGATCACCGAGCCGGCGGCGAGGAACAGCAGCGCCTTGAAGAACGCATGGGTCATCAGGTGGAACATCGCCACCGGGTACGCCGAGGCGCCGAGCGCGGCGGTCATGTAGCCGAGCTGCGACAGCGTCGAATACGCGATCACGCGCTTGATGTCGTTCTGCACGACACCAAGGAAGCCCATGAACAATGCCGTGATCGAACCGATCACCAGGATGA
>JAJZHS010000175.1 GCA_021798395.1 Pseudomonadota bacterium | reverse complement strand
CTGCAGGCCGAGGCCGCAGTGCTCACCGCAACCGGTCTGACCCACAGCATGATGGACTGGCGGGACCTGATCCGCCACGTCGACCGGATCGCGCTGGCCACCGAGCGGCGAGACCTGATGCGCTTCGATGCCGGGTCCAACCGCCCCTGGCCGGTGCTTGCAGGCATCGAACCTCACCCCCACCCCGCCACGGAAGGCGGATGGTCACCGCATTGGTGGGAAGACCAGTTTCTCGAACGGTTCGAGAGACTCGGCGGCGTGCAGATTCACCCCGTGCACGCCGCGATGTTCCGGCCGACACGCACGGGCGTGACGGCTCTCTAACGATCTCCGAAGGAGTCAACCATGAATCGCTCGATTCTCGCCGTCGGCATGCTTATCGTGCTCGGCCTGGCCGGATGCGGCAGGAACGGTTCTGCACCCGAAACGGGTCCGAGCCCGTATCCGGGCCGGGCCAAGCTGTGGTTCGACGCGCACACCAGGGAGCGCGCGGCAGAGGTCAAGTGGTGCAACGACAACAACGGTTACGTCAACCCGCTTCAACCTCCGCAGCGCGCCGACCAGGCCGCGGCCTGGGATCCGTCCTGCGACGCCGCATCGGATTCGTGGAATGCAGCGATGCGCAGCGCCAAGACCGGTCCGGGCGCATTCTGAGCAATCATTCCCGGCGCCCGCGACCCGCGACGCCGGCTGCCCCCTGATCCTCTGAGACAGACCGCCATGTACAACGACCTGCTCGAGCTTCCCCAACGGGTGATTGCGACGGCCCGCATCGGCGTGCGTCCCGAGCTGCGCGACATCGAGACCGCAAGCTGCCAGTTGATCGCAGCGCGTACCGCGCTGCAACAGAGTGGCCGCAGCGCGCTGGACCTGGAATCGGCGCGTGTCGCCATCGCGGCTCTGCGGCTCGGCCACATGCCCCATCGCAATGCCTGCATCGACGCCGTGACGGCGCTCGCCAAAGTCATGGCGGGGCCGGACCCCCTTCTTGCCGGGGACGCGTGATGCCTTTGGACATGGGGCATGTTGTCGGTTCTGAGGACCCTGGCCTACCCTGCGGCTTCGACCGCGGCCATGGGCCGTCGTCCACCTGTACGTCGGCGTCACGGCACTCGGCGCCCAGCGCCTGCGGCTCCGGACAGGACCGGAGATGATCCATGGCTGACAAGATTCTCGTGACCGCCGTCGAAGGCGCCCGCATGCTCTCAATGGGCCGTTCGACGTTCTGGCGCGCCGTCAGCGCCGGCATGCTGCCGCAGCCCGTGCGGATCGGCGGCCTCACGCGGTGGCGGGTGAGCGATCTGATTCACGCTGTCGATCCAGCCAGTCCGCCCACCACTGCATCAGCTCCCTGCGCTGGCCAAGATACTGCGCCCGGTTGTACGCCGCCCGAACCGCATCCGTCTCGCGGTGGGCGAGCTGGCGCTCGATGACATCGTGCGCAAAGCCTGACTGCTCATTGAGCACCGTCGAGGCCAGCGCCCGGAATCCGTGCGCGGTCATCCGACCCCGGTATCCCAGCCGATAGAGGGCGAACAGAAAGGTGTTCTCGGACAGCGCATGCCCGGAGCGCAACGGCGAATCCAGCACCAGGTCGCGGTCGCCGGTGAGCAGCCTGAGCTGCTCGAGCACCACTCGCGCCTGCCGCGACAGCGGCACGACGTGCGGCAACCCCGCCTTCATCCTGCTCTCGGGAACAACCCAGATCGCATCGTCCTCGCGCAGCTCATCCCACCGCATGCTGCGCAACTCGCCGACCCGCACGAACGTCAATGCCAGCAACTGCAGGCCCAGCCGGGTGACCCGCTCGTCATAACTGTCGATCGCCGAGAGCAACGCGCCTGTCTCGCCAGGTGGAATGCTCGCCATTGGCTTTTTCACCTTGCGCGGCTGCAGAACACGCACCAGGCCGGCGGCGCCGTGGCTCTCGATGTATCCCACGTCCTGCGCGTAGTCGAACACCGCCGTGATCCGCCCGGCCACCCGATGCGCAGTTTCAATGCGCCCGCCCTTCTGCACCGCCTGCACCACCTCGACGAGCGTCGTGCGCCGGATCTGGTCGACCGGGAGTGATCCAATGACGGGATAGGCTAAGCGCTCCAGCGTGCCGGCGACCTGGCCCTGATGCTTGCCGTTGGAGAGGGATGGCAGCTTGATCTTGAGCCACTGCTCCGCGACCTCCTTGAACGTCGGCACGATTTTCGGCGCCGGCGTGGCTGTCTCTGCCTCGACCGGAGCGCCCTTGGCCTGCACATGGGCCACCCTGGCCTGCGCCAGGGTCATGGCCGGGTAGCGGCCATAGGTCCGCGTGCGCTGCTTGCCGTCCTGCGCATAATTCGCTCGCCAGCTCTTCAGTCCGGTGGGCGCCACGAAGAGATACAACCCGCCGCCGTCGGTGAGCTTGTAGGGCCGCTCCTGCGGCCTGGCCGCCTCGACGGCCTTCACGGTAAGACTCATGGTATCGCCCCTCTCGATGCCATGGACGATACCATGTTTCGAGGCTGGCTGGCGTGGCATCGCCCAGGATGCCGGGGGATCGCAAGGGACGCGCTTCCCTATGAAAAAGCCCCGTCATAGAGTCTGCGCGGGGCTTTTTGGGATCGCCTTGGATCAATTCTGGCGGAAAGGGTGGGATTCGAACCCACGGTACGGTATAACCGTACACCGGATTTCGAGTCCGGCGCATTCGACCACTCTGCCACCTTTCCTGGGTGTCTGCGCATGCCGCGCCGTGTCCCGACCACGCGCTGCGCGAAAACGAAAAGTGTATCAGCCCGCCTCAACCTTGTGAAGGCATCAGCGACTCGGCCCCTCCTAGGTACGCGCGCAGCGCCCGCGGCACGTCGACGCCACCGTCGGCCCTCTGGTAGTTCTCGAGCACCGCAACCAGGGTGCGGCCGACCGCCAGCCCGGAGCCGTTGAGGGTGTGCACCCATTGCGTGCGGCCCTGCGCGTCGCGGGTGCGCGCCTGCATGCGGCGGGCCTGGAAGGCGTCCATGTTCGAGCAGCTGGAGATTTCGCGGTAGGTGTTCTGCGCCGGCAGCCAGACCTCGAGATCGTGGGTGCGCGCGGCGCCGAAGCCCATGTCGCCCGTGCACAGCAGCATGGTTCGGTACGGCAGTTCAAGCGCCTGCAGCACCGCTTCGGCATGCGCGGTGAGCTGCTCGAGCGCGGCGGCCGATTGCTCGGGTGCGGTGATCCAGACGAGTTCGACCTTGTCGAACTGGTGCTGGCGGATCATGCCGCGAACATCGCGGCCGTACGATCCGGCCTCGGAACGGAAGCACGGCGTGTGCGCGACGTAGCGCAGCGGCAGCTGCTCGGGCGGCACGATGCTGTCGCGCACGAAACTCGTCAGCGGCACCTCGGCGGTCGGGATCAGGTAGAAGTCGCCGAGCTCGCCGCGCGGCACCGCGAACAGGTCGTCGGCGAACTTGGGCAACTGCCCGGTGCCGCCCAGCGTCTCGGCGCTGACCACGTACGGCACGTAGGCCTCGACGTAGCCGTGCCGGGTGGTGTGCAGATCCAGCATGAACTGCGCCAGCGCCCGGTGCAGCCGCGCCACCGGTCCGCGCAACACCGCGAAACGCGCCCCGGAGAGCTTCGCCGCGGTGTCGAAATCCAGCCCCAGCGCAGCCCCGATGTCGACGTGGTCGCGCACCGCGAAGTCGAACGCGCGCGGCTGCCCCCAGCGCCGCAATTCGACGTTGGCGGTCTCGTCGGCACCGCGCGGCACCTCGGGGTACGGCAGGTTCGGCACCCCCATCAGCAGGTCGCCGAGGTCGCGCTGCAAGACTTCGAGCCGCGCCGACGAGGCGTCGAGTTCGGCCTTGATCGCGCCGACCTGCTGCATCAGATCGGCTGCGTCCTCGCCGCGCGCCTTGCGCTGGCCGACCGCCTTCGATGCCTGGTTGCGCTGCGCCTGCAGTTCTTCGGTGCGCGTCTGCAGGCGCTTGCGCTCGGCTTCCAGCGCACGAAAGCGCTCCACGTCGAGGAAGGGTTGCGGCTGACGCCGCGCGTCGAGCGCCTCGACCACGCCGTCGAGGTCCTTGCGCAGCAGATTGATGTCGAGCATATCGGGTGGGCTGAGCGGGTGTATGCGTGCGCCGCGCAAGGTCTGCGCGGAGCGGCTTCAGGGCTGCGGCGCTTTCTTCGGGCCGAGCCCCTTCGGCAACGGAAACTGGACCTGCTCGCGCGCGCCTTCGAGGTCGCGCACCTCGTGCGCGCCGAGTTCGCGCAAGCGGTCGATGACCTGCTGCACCAGATGTTCGGGCGCCGACGCGCCGGCGGTCACGCCGACGCGTCGCGCGCCGACCAGCCACGCCGGGTCGAGATCTTCGGCGCTGTCGACCATGTGCGCCGGCCGCCCGAGCCGGGCGGCGACTTCGCGCAGCCGGTTCGAGTTCGAACTGCTCGGGCTGCCGACGACGACGACGACGTCGACCTGCGGCGCCATGAACTTGACCGCGTCCTGGCGGTTCTGCGTGGCGTAGCAGATGTCCTGCTTCTTCGGTTCGCGCAGCCTCGGGTAGCGCACGCGCAGCGCGGCGACGATCGCCGCCGCGTCGTCGACCGACAAAGTCGTCTGCGTGACGTACGCGACTTCGGCGTCGGGCGGGAACGGCAGCAGCGCGACGTCGTCCGGGGTCTGCACCAGATGCACGCCGTCGGCCTGTCCCATGGTGCCTTCGACTTCCGGGTGACCGGCGTGGCCGATCATCACCAGGTGCATTCCGGCGCGGCGCATCTTGGCCACCTCGACGTGCACCTTGGTGACCAGCGGGCAGGTGGCGTCGAACACCTTGAAGCCGCGTGCGTCGGCCTCGCGGCGCACGCTCTGCGGCACGCCGTGGGCCGAGAACACCAGCGTGGCGCCGGCCGGCACATCGGCCAGATCGTCGATGAACACCGCGCCCTTGGCGCGCAGGCTGTTGACCACCGTGGTGTTGTGCACGATCTCGTGACGCACGTAGATCGGCGCGCCGAAACGCTCGAGCGCGCGTTCGACGATCTCGATCGCGCGATCCACGCCGGCGCAAAACCCACGCGGGCTCGCCAGCATGACCTCGAGCGTCACAGCACCCCCAGGATCTGCACGTCGAACCTGACGGGCTTGCCTGCCAGGGGGTGGTTGAAATCGAGCTCGACGTCGTCGCCGTCGAGCGCGGTCACGGTGGCCGCGGCGTTGGCGCCGCTGGCCGAGCTGATGCCCGAAAGCTGCAGTGCGTCGCCGACGGCCAGGTGCACGTCGTCGGCCAGGTGATCGAGCAGCACGCTGCGCGGCACCCGGCGCACGCGCTGCGGGTCGTGGGCGCCGAAGGCGCTGTCGGGCGGCAGTTCGAAATGCGCGCTGGCGCCCTCCTCCAACCCGATCAGGCAGGCCTCGAGCGCCGGGGCCAGTTGCTGCCGACCGAGCGTCAGGGTTGCCGGGCGGTGCCCGAAGGTGTTGATCCAGTCGCGCCCGTCGGGCGCGGCCAGCCGGTAATGCAGCGTCAGCATCGAGTCAGGACGTACGGTGGCCACTTCGCGTTCTTCCACGGTTCGGCGCTCCGGGAACCCGGCGCGCGCGCAGGAGTCGAAACCTCCATTGTAGGGACGCATTTCATGCCCTTGACGATCGCCGAGCTGCCGCGCACTTCGCGCCCGCGCGAAAAACTGCTTGCGCAGGGCGCGGCCGCGCTCAGCGATGTCGAACTCGTCGCGCTGCTGCTGCGCACCGGCCTGCCTGGGCGCGGTGCGCTGGCGCTGGCCGCCGAACTGATCGAACGCCACGGCGGGCTCGGCGGGCTGCTGCGCGCCGACACCGCGGCGCTGCGCGCGCTGCCCGGAATCGGCCCGGC
>JAJZHS010000174.1 GCA_021798395.1 Pseudomonadota bacterium | reverse complement strand
CGAGCTGGGGCGGAATGATCAACGGCATCATGACGCTGTCGGGAGCCTGGCACAAGCTGCGTGACGATCCGATCCTGAAGTTCCTCATCACCGCGCTGTCGTTCTACGGCATGTCGACCTTCGAAGGCCCGATGCTGTCGATCAAGACCGTCTCGGCGCTGGCGCACTACACCGACTGGATCATCGGCCACGTGCATTCTGGTGCCATGGGCTGGGTCGGCATGATCACCATGGGCAGCCTGTACTACATGTTGCCGCGGCTTTGGGGGCAGACCCAGATGTGGAGCAAGCGCCTGATCGAATGGCACTTCTGGACCGCGACCATCGGCGTGGTGCTGTACATCGCGTCGATGTGGGTCGCCGGCGTCACGGAAGGGTTGATGTGGCGCGCGATGCAGCCCGACGGAACGCTGACCTACAGCTTCATCGAGGCGGTCGCCGCGGTCAAGCCGCTGTACGTGATCCGGCTGCTCGGAGGCGTGATCTACATTTTCGGCATGTGCCTGATGGTCTACAACAGCTACCGCACCATCCGCCAGGGCAAGGCCGTCGACGCGCCGATTCCGGAACTCGCGACTGCGCACGCCTGAACGTTCGACGACAAGGAGAAATGCCATCATGGCAGCAAGCAAATTCAGCCACGAGTCGATCGAGCGCAACGTCGGCCTGATGATCGTCCTGGTCGCGGTGCTGGTCAGCATCGCCGGCCTGGTCGAGATCGTGCCGCTGTTCTTCGAGAAGGCCGACATCACGCCGCTGCCCGGCGTGCATCCGTACACCGCGCTGGAACTCGAGGGCCGCGACGTCTACATCTCCGAGGGCTGCTATCTGTGCCACTCGCAGATGATCCGGCCGCTGCGCGCCGAGGTCGAACGCTACGGCCACTACTCGGTCGCCGGCGAGTCCGTCTACGACCATCCGTTCCAGTGGGGCAGCAAGCGCAACGGTCCCGATCTGGCGCGGGTCGGCGGCAAGTACTCCGACGAGTGGATGCGCATCCACTTGCGCGACCCGCGCAACGTGGTTCCGGAGAGCACCATGCCGGCGTATCCATGGCTGCAGCACGAGCCGGCCGACCGCGGCATGATCCAGGAGAAGATGCGCGCGCTGCGCGTGCTGGGCGTGCCGTACACCGACGCGCAGATCGCGGCGGCGCCGGCCGAGCTCAAGGGCAGGACGAAGGAAGACGCGCTGATCGCCTACCTGCAGAGCCTGGGGCGCGACATGAAGAACGTGCACCAGTGAGGCGCTGACATGAACATCGCGGTCATTGGGTCCGCAGTCACGGTCCTGTCGGTCGTCTCCTTCGCCGGGATCGCGTGGCTGGCGTATGCCCCGCGCTACAAGAAGCGCCACGAAGAGGACGGGCTGATCCCGTTCCTCGACTCGCAATCGCCGACCGCTCCGGACGCGGTCGGCGACGATACAACGAGGATCTGAACCATGGACAAATTTACCTCTCCGGGGTGGGCCTACTGGATCGGGGGCGTCACGATCGTGTCGCTGATCGGCCTGGCCCTGTTCCTGCGCGCGACGGCCAGGCAGACCGTCTTTCGCGACCGCAACGGCCAGGTCATCGCCACCACCGGCCACGTCTGGGACGGCGACCTGCAGGAGTTCAACAATCCGTTGCCGCGCTGGTGGATGGGCCTGTTCGTGCTCACGCTGGTGTTCGCGGTCGCGTATCTGGTGCTGTACCCGGGGCTTGCCTTCTTCCCCGGCGTGCTGCATTTCACCAGCGCGCGCATGTACCGGCAGGAATCGAAGGCCTACGAGGCCCGCATCGCGCCGATCTACGCGAAGTACAACGCCATGCCGGTGGCCGAACTGGCCAAGGATCCGGCGGCGATGGCCACCGGCCAGCGCCTGTTCCTGACCTACTGCGCGCAGTGCCACGGCTCGGACGCAGGCGGCTCGCGCGGGTTCCCGAAGCTGACCAGCCGCAACCCGAAGAACTGGCTGTACGGCGACGCGAGCGCCACGCTCACGCAGACCATCACCGACGGCCGCGAGGGCATGATGCCGCCGATGGCTGCGGCGATCGGCGAGGCCAACGTGCCGGCGGTGGCCAACTATGTGCGCAGCCTGGCGGGCCTCAGCCACGACGCGGCGCTGGCGGCCAAGGGCGAACCTCTGTTCGCCACCGTGTGCGCCGCCTGCCACGGCAGCGGAGGCGACGGCAACCAGATGCTCGGCGCGCCCGACCTGGCGTCGAAGACGAGGCAGTGGCTGTTCGGTTCGTCGCTGGCGGCGATCGAAAGCGCGATCGAGCACGGCCACAGCGGCCACATGCCGGCGCAGAGGTCGCACCTCGAGCCGGAGAAGATCCACGTGCTGGCGGCCTACATCTACGGCCTCGGCCACGGCGAGAGGGCCGCCGACACCCAGTGACGGGGACGGCGGCCTGATGCAAGGCAAGGTGTCCGGGCCGCGGCGTGCGCGCGGCCCGGACAATTCGATTTTCCGATCAGACGAGTAGTTCGATGAACGCCCCAGAAGGCCCAAGCCCAGCAGATTTCCAGGCCACCGAGGAAATCCTCTACGAAGCGCGCCGGAAAATCTACGCGCGCTCGGTCGACGGATTCTTCGCCACCATGCGCTGGGCCATGGTCTGGTTCACCCAGATCATCTTCTACGGCCTGCCGTGGCTGCGCTGGGACGGGCGCCAGGCTTTCCTGCTGGACCTGACGACGCGCAAGTTCTATTTCTTCGGCCTGATCCTGTGGCCGCAGGACGTCATCTTCCTGGCGCTTCTGCTGATCATCTCGGCCTACGGGCTGTTCCTGTTCACCGCGATCGCCGGAAGACTGTTCTGCGGCTACGCGTGTCCGCAGACGGTCTACACCGAGATCTTCATGTGGATCGAGAGCAAGGTCGAAGGCGACCGGCTGGCGCGCATCCGGCTGGACAACCAACCGATGAACGCGCGCAAGTTCGCGCGCAAGGCGATCAAGCACGGCCTCTGGGTCGCCCTGTCGCTGTGGACCGGTTTCACCTTCGTCGGCTACTTCACTCCGATCCACCGGCTGCTCATCGACACCGCGGCGCTGAGCCTCAGCGGCTGGGAAACGTTCTGGATCCTGTTCTACGGTTTCGCGACTTACGGCAACGCGGGGTTCATGCGCGAACAGGTGTGCAAGTACATGTGCCCGTACGCGCGTTTCCAGTCGGTGATGTTCGACCGCGACACCCTGATCGTCAGCTACGACTCGGGGCGCGGCGAGCCGCGCGGCAAGCGCAAGCGCGGCGTCGATCCGCGCGCCCAGGGCAAGGGCGACTGCATCGATTGTTCGATCTGCGTGCAGGTGTGCCCGACCGGGATCGACATCCGCGAAGGCCTGCAGTACATGTGCATCGGCTGCGGCGCATGCGCCGACGCCTGCGACCAGGTCATGGACAAGTTGCAGACTCCGCGCGGGCTGATCCGCTACTCGAGCGAGAACGCGATCGAGTACGGCTGGAACCGTGCCCAGCAGTGGCGCCACCTGCTGCGGCCGCGCATCGTCATCTACAGCCTGATCCTGCTCGTGATGGTCGGCATCTTCGTCGGCGGGCTGGCGATGCGCAAACCGCTGAAGGTCAACGTCATGCGAGACCGCAGGGTGCTGGCGCGCGAAGTCGGCGAGGGCTACCTGGAGAACGTCTACCAGGTGCAGCTGATGAACGCGTCGAACCAGGCCAGGACGGTGCGCTTCTCGGCCCAGGGCATGCCGGGATTGCGCATCGAGAACCCGGTCGGCGCGGTGCCGTTGCCGGCGTCGACCAACCTGCTGCGCGCGCTCGAGGTCGAGGTGCCCGACACCACGCACTCGGGCATCTATACCATTCGCATCGACACCCGGGCCGACGGCGCCGACCCCATCGTCGTGTCGACGAACACCACCTTCATCGTGCCGTGAGCGCGGCCCGTCCCCAGCCGGAGCATCGACCATGACCCGTCTTTCCCCCGCAGGCGCCCCCGAGGCGCCCCGTCCGTGGTACCGCGAGCCATGGCCATGGATCCTGATGGGCATGCCCGCGTCGATGGTCGTGATCTGCGCCATCACGGTGTGGGTCGCCTATCGCTACGCCGACCCGGTGGTGACCGAGCACGCGTACACCAAGGGTCTGCATGTCGGAGCCCAGATCGACAAGGAACTGGACGCCAAGCAGATGGGGCTCGAGGGGCAGATCAGCCGCGTCGGCAACACCATCACGCTGCAGCTCGATCCGCCGCCGCCGCAAGCGCGCATCACCTTGCGCCTTCGCCACCCGTACGCGCCGTCGGGCGATCGCACGCTGACGATGCGTCGCGTGGCCCCGGGGCGCTACGTCGGCCACGCCGCGACCAGTCCGGTGCGCTATACCGTTGCGGTCTACAGCGCGACGTGGCGGTTGTCGGGAATCTGGGAGCCCGACGCCGCGTCGCCGGTGACCCCGGGCGTCTGAACCCGGGGCAGCCCGATGCGAGCGGCTCAGCGCCGTTACTGGCGCGCCATGTGGCCCGCCTTCCTGGTCGCGTTGCCAGCCACCGCGCTGCTGTTCAGCGCGGTCGATCCGCGGTCGCTGGTGCTGTTCGGCGTGCCGATGACGTTCAGCCGCATCGGCGCCTACACCGTCGGGCTGTTCGTGCTGTGGCTGCTGTGCTGGGCGACCAGCGTACTGAACCTGTGGATGTTCGGTGGCCCGCTCGACGACGACGACGGGTTCGACTGAGCGCCGTCGCGCGCAGGCTTCAGCGCTCGCCTGCGACCAGCAGCTCGCCGAGGCCGTCGCGGTTGGTGATGCGCACCTGGCGCTGGGCGACGTGGATCAGACCGGCCTGGTGGAACCGCGACATCAGCCGGCTGACCGTCTCGAGCTTGAGCCCCAGGTAGCTGCCGATCTCTTCGCGGCTCATCCTGAGCACGAACTCGTCGGGCGACAGGCCGCGCGCCTTGTAGCGCTCGGACAGGTCGAGCAGGAAGCGCGCCAGGCGCTCATCGGCCTGCATGCTGCCGAGCACGAACTGGTCCTGCTGCGCGCGCGCCAGCCGGTTGCCGATGAGGCAATGAATCTGGTGTTGCAGCGTCGGCAAGTCGCGCGCGGTGCTTTCCAGCACCCGCACGTCGATCTCGCAGGCCTCGCTGTCCTCGAGCGCGACGACGTCGGTCATGTACACCCGGGTCGAGAATCCTTCCAGGCCCATCATTTCTCCGGGGACGTGGAAGCCGACGATCTGCTGCCGCCCGTCTGGGCTGCTGACCACCGACTTGAACGATCCCGCGTGCACCGAGAACACCTTGTCCATCGGCTGCCCGGTCTCGAACAGCCGTTCGCCCTTGCCGATGCGAAGGGTCGTCTGCATGATGTCGCGCATCCGTTCGAGTTCGTCCTGCGGCAGCGCGATGGGCAGACAGAAACGGCTCTGAAAGCACACGTCACAAGGGTGCGGACGGTCCATCCTGTGGATCGTTGCGGCGGGTATGGCTTTCATGGGTGAGGCGCCTAGCGATGTTTTGGTCGGGTTTTTAACACGAATTGATGTTCTTAGTTGAATGAATGCACCCTTGGTGATCACCCTACTCGTGATGGGGTTGAGTGGCGGCCTGCATTGCGCGGCGATGTGCTCGGGGCTGGTGGTGGCCAGCGAGCGGGCGATGCAAACCCAGCCGCTGCTTCCGGCGCGGGTGTTGCTGCGCCGCGGCCTGCAGGTGCAGTTGGCGCGCGTGGCCGGCTACGCCATGCTCGGCGCGGTGGCCGGCGGCATCGGCTCGGGCCTGTGGTCGGTGCAGGCGCGGCCCTTGCAGCTGGGCCTGTACGCGGCCGGCAACGTGGTGCTGGCGAGCAGCGGACTGTGGCTGCTGCGGCAGGCGCTGGGCCGCGGCGCGGGCGCGCGCTGGCGGCTGCCGGGCG
>JAJZHS010000173.1 GCA_021798395.1 Pseudomonadota bacterium | reverse complement strand
CCAGCGCGTCGGAGTCCGCGCCGGCGGCCGCGCCGCCTTGCGGCGCGGCGTGCGCATGCCATTGACCTCAGCCCGCGCGCCGCGGCGGGTCCGTAGCCGCCGGGCCCGGTGCCGGGCCACGCCATGCGCCTGAAGAACCTGTTCGTCGCCGGATTCCTCGTCTGGCTGCCGCTGACCATCACGGTCTGGGTGCTGTGGCAGCTGCTGTCGGTGTTCGACGGCATTTTCCGCGCGCTGATCGCCGCGGCCGGCGCGCTGGCGCCGCCGCTGGCGCCGGCGCTGCAGCGCCTGGGCGACATCCCCGGGGTCGGCGTCGTGCTGGTGCTGGGCGCGATCGTGCTGACCGGGTTGCTGGTGGCCAACATCGTCGGCCAGTGGTGGCTGGCGCGCTGGGACGGTCTGATGGCCCGCATCCCGATCGTCAAGAGCATCTACAGCAGCGTCAAACAGGTCTCCGACACCCTGTTCTCGACCAACGGCAACGCGTTCCGCCGCGCGGTGATGGTTCCGTACCCGCACCCGGGAAGCCGCACCATCGCCTTCGTCACCGGAACTCCGGGCGGCGAGGTCGCCGCGCACCTGGACGGCGCGTACATCAGCGTGTACGTGCCGACGACGCCGAACCCGACCTCGGGCTTTTTCCTGATGCTGCCCAAGGCGGATGTGATCGAACTCGACATGAGCGTCGACGAGGCGCTCAAATACGTCATTTCGATGGGCGTGGTGGCGCCGCGCGCCGAGCACTGACGACCCGACCATTCCGGCCGCGCGCCGCCGTGGGCGGAATCGAGCCGGCCCCATCCCGTATTCGACAACCTTTCTTGCCCGATTCCCATGAGCTTACGCAGCCACACCCTCGGCGCCGTGCATGAATCCCTGCTCGGTCAAACCATCACCCTGTGCGGCTGGGTGCAGCGCCGGCGCGACCACGGCGGGGTGATTTTCATCGACCTGCGCGACCGCGAGGGACTGGTGCAGGTGGTCTGCGACCCCGACCGCGCCGACATGTTCGCGCTGGCCGAGACGCTGCGCAACGAATTCTGCGTGCAGGTCGCCGGTCTGGTGCGCGCGCGCCCCGCCGGAACCGAGAACGCCGCGCTGGCCTCGGGCCGCGTCGAGGTGCTGTGCCACACGCTGCAGGTGCTGAATCCGTCGGCGGCGCTGCCGTTCCAGCTCGACGACGACAATCTGTCGGAAACCACGCGGCTGACGCACCGGGTGCTCGACCTGCGCCGGCCGCAGATGCAGCACAACCTGATGCTGCGCTACCGCGTCAGCATGGCCGTGCGCCGCTTCCTCGACACCGCCGGTTTCGTCGACATCGAGACCCCGATGCTGACCAAGAGCACCCCCGAGGGCGCGCGCGACTACCTGGTTCCCAGCCGCGTGCACGCCGGGCAGTTCTTCGCCCTGCCGCAGTCGCCGCAGCTGTTCAAGCAGATGCTGATGGTGGCGGGCTTCGACCGCTACTACCAGATCACCAAGTGTTTCCGCGACGAGGACCTGCGCGCCGACCGCCAGCCCGAGTTCACGCAGATCGACTGCGAGACGTCGTTCCTCGGCGAGGACGAGATCCGCGCGCTGTTCGAGCGCATGATCCGCGGTGTGTTCGCCGACGTGCTCGGCGTGCAGCTGGCCGATCCGTTCCCGGTCATGAGCCACGGCGAGGCGATGGCGCGCTTCGGCTCGGACAAGCCCGATTTGCGTGTGGCGCTGGAGTTCACCGAACTGACCGACGTCATGCGCGACGTCGACTTCAAGGTCTTCTCCGGAGCCGCGGCGCTGGCCGACGGCCGCGTGGCGGCGCTGCGCGTTCCCGGCGGCGCCGAGCTGCCGCGCAGCGAAATCGACGCCTACACCGAATTCGTCAAGATCTACGGCGCCAAGGGGCTGGCGTGGATCAAGGTCAACGAGCTGGCCAAGGGCCGCGACGGGCTGCAGTCGCCGATCGTGAAGAACCTGCACGACGCGGCGATCGAGGCGGTTCTGCAGCGCAGCGGCGCGCAAGACGGCGACCTGCTGTTCTTCGGCGCCGACCGAGCCAAGGTGGTCAATGCGGCGCTGGGCGCTCTGCGCGTGAAAATCGGCCACAGCGCGTTCGCGCGCAACCGCGGCCTGTTCGAAGACGCCTGGCGCCCGCTGTGGGTGGTCGATTTCCCGATGTTCGAGTTCGACGACGACGAGCAGCGCTGGGTCGCGTGCCACCATCCGTTCACCGCGCCGAAGGACGAGCACATCGACTACCTGGGCAGCGACCCGGGACGCTGCCTGGCCAAGGCCTACGACATGGTGCTCAACGGCTGGGAGATCGGCGGCGGCTCGGTGCGCATCCACCGCGCCGACATGCAGAGCAAGGTGTTCTCGGCGCTGGGCATCGGCGCCGAGGAAGCGCGGGCCAAGTTCGGCTTCCTGCTCGATGCGCTGCAGTACGGCGCGCCGCCGCACGGCGGCATCGCCTTCGGCCTGGACCGCATCGTGACCATGATGACCGGCGCGCCGAGCATCCGCGACGTCATCGCCTTCCCGAAGACGCAGCGTGCGCAGTGCCTGCTGACCGACGCCCCCAGCGGGGTCGACGAGCGCCAGCTGCGCGAACTGCACATCCGGCTGCGGCAGCCCGCGGCGCAGTGACCATGGCCCGGATCGACGACGCGACGCACGATCGCGAAGCCGGCGCGGCCGACGCCACGCTGGACACCACGCGCATCGACGACACCCGCATCGGCGCGGTGCGCGCGCTGGTCTCGCCGGCGGTGCTGATCGACGAGTTGCCGGTGACGGCGCCGGTCGAGGCCCACGTCGAGCGCGCACGCGCGCGACTGGCGTCGGCGCTGCGCGGCGAGGACGACCGCCTGATCGCCATCGTCGGGCCGTGCTCGATCCACGACCACGAGCAGGCGATGCAGTACGCGCGGCTGCTGGCCGATTCCGCGCCGGACCTGCACGACGCGCTGCTGCCGGTGATGCGCGTGTATTTCGAGAAGCCGCGCACGACGGTGGGCTGGAAGGGCTACATCAACGACCCGCGGCTCGACGGCAGCTTCCGCATCAACGAAGGGCTGCGCCGGGCGCGCGCGCTGCTGCTCGACATCGCCGCGCTGGGGCTGCCGGCCGGATGCGAATTCCTCGACCTGCTGTCGCCGCAGTACTTCAGCGATCTGGTGGCGTGGGGCGCGATCGGCGCGCGCACCACCGAAAGCCAGAGCCACCGCCAGCTGGCGTCGGGGCTGTCGTGCCCGGTGGGGTTCAAGAACGGAACCGACGGCGGCGTGCAGGTGGCGGCCGACGCGGTGGTCGCGGCGCGCGCCGCGCACGCCTTCATGGGCATGACCAAGATGGGCGTGGCGGCGATTTTCGAGACCCGCGGCAACGCCGACTGCCACGTCATCCTGCGCGGCGGGCGGGAGCCGAACTACGACGCCGGGTCGGTCGACGCGGCATGCGCGGCGCTGCGCCGAGCCGGGCTGCGCGAGCACGTGATGATCGACTGCTCGCACGCGAACTCGGCCAAGCAGCCGCGGCGGCAGATCGACGTGGCGCGCGACATCGCGCGCCGCATCGCAGCCGGCGAGCGCCGCATCAGCGGGGTGATGATCGAAAGCCACCTGTATGAGGGGCGCCAGGACCTCGGCGGCGCACTGCGGCACGGGGTTTCGATCACCGACGCGTGCCTGGGCTGGGACGACACCCTGCCGCTGCTGCACGAACTGGCCGACGCGGTGCGGCGCGGCCGCGCCGCGCGGGCCTGAGCCGGGCGCGGGCGCCGCGGGCCGCCATGGCGCATCAGCCCAAGCTTCCCTGCTCGGTGCTGGTGGTGATCCACACCGCGGCGCTCGACGTGCTGCTGATCGAGCGCGCCCGGCAGCCGGGTTTCTGGCAAAGCGTCACCGGAAGCCTCGACGCGCCGGACGAGCCGTTGCGCGAAGCCGCGCGGCGCGAGGTGTTCGAGGAGACCGGGATCGTCGTCGGCGGCGCCGAGGTGCCCGAGTCCGCGCTGCGCGACTGGGCGCTGCGCAATGAGTACGAAATCTATCCGCTCTGGCGCCACCGCTACGCGCCGGGGGTCTGGAAGAACGTCGAGCACGTCTACGCGCTGCAGGTTCCGGCGGGAACCCCGGTGCGGCTGAGCCCGCGCGAGCATTGCGCGTCGCGCTGGCTGCCGTGGGACGCAGCGGCCGCGGCGTGCTTCTCGGCGTCGAACGCCGAGGCCATACGCCAGCTGCCGCGGCGGCTGGCGCGCGTGCGATGAGCGCCGTCGAGCACGCGCGCGTCGAGCGCGCCGCGCCGGCCGCCCGCCAGGCCTTGCGCGTGGCTTCGTACAACATCCACAAGGGCGTGCTCGGCGTCGGTCCGGCCAAGAGGCTGCGCATCCACGAGCTGCGCGAGGGCCTGCTCCAGCTCGGCGCCGACCTGGTGTTCCTGCAGGAGGTGCAGTTCGAGCACCGGCACCACGCGCAGCGCTTCGCGCAGTGGCCGCCGCAGCCGCAGCACGAACTGCTCGGCGCCGCGCTGGGCATGTACACCGCCTACCACACCAATGCGCGCACCCGCCACGGCGAGCACGGCAACGCGCTGCTGTCGCGCTTTCCGATCCTCGGCGTGGCGCAGTACGACGTCTCCGACCACCGTTTCGAACAGCGCGGGCTGCTGCACGTGCGGCTGCAGCCCCCGGGGCAGCCGAGGCCGCTGCACTGCATCGTGGTGCACTTCGGGCTGTTCGCCGCCAGCCGGCTGCGGCAGAGCGCGCGGCTGGTGCAGTTCATCGCGGCGAACATCCCGGCCGACGATCCGGTGATCGTCGCCGGCGACTTCAACGACTGGCGCGGGGTGCTCGGCGGCGAACTGGCCGCGGTGCACCTGCGCGACGTGTCGGCGCGCCTGGTCGGCGAGGCGCACCAGCCGCGCTGGCGCCACCGCGTGCGTACCTTCCCGGCGCTGCTGCCGCTGGTTCCGCTGGACCGCATCTACGCCCGCGGCTTCAGCGCGCACCGTGTCACGCTGGGCTGGGGGAGCAACTGGGCCAGGCTGTCCGACCACGCGCCGCTGCTGGTGGATCTCACCGGGCAGGCGTAGAAAGCGCCCCCAGGTCCGGGCTTCGCCCGGCCCGGGAGGCTCGGCCCGGAGGGCCGAGGCCCTTCGCCGCGCGCGCAGGAGTGCGCAGGCACTCCTGCTGGTCGCGGCTCAGCCCCCCGAGGGGGTCGAGAAAACTTGGGGCGGCCCGGCGTTTTCTCGAAAGTGCCCCCAGGCACGGTCGAGGCGCGCGTGCACAATGCGCTGGTCTCGGTTCGAATTCCTCATGTCGGCTCCTCCAGTCCAACGTCCGCGCTCGGCGCGCCGCCCGCATCGGCGGCGCCGGCTGCGGACGGCGCTGGGAGGCCGCGGCGCGCGGCGTCGCGTGCCGACGTGGACCAGCGGCAACTGCGTCGCGCTGCTGCCGCTGGGCGAGGCGCTGTTCCCGGCGCTGCTGCGCGCCTGGCGAGACGCACGCAGCGAAATCTGGCTCGAGACCTACATCTTCCACGACGACCCGACGGGGCGCGAGCTGGCGCAGGCGCTGGTCGACGCTGCGCGCCGCGGCGTGCGCGTGCGGGTGCTGGTCGACGGACTCGGGTCGAACCGCAGCATCGGCACGCTGCAGACGCTGTTCGACGCCAGCGGGGTCGAGTTCATGGTCTACCGGCCGTGGCGGCACTGGTTCGATTTCGTGCAGCGCGGCCACTGGCGGCGGCTGCACCGCAAGCTGTGCGTGGTCGACGCGCGCGAGGCGTTCGTCGGCGGAATCAATCTGATCGACGACCGCTACGACCTGCACCACGGCTGGAGCGCGCAGCCGCGGCTGGACTACGCGGTGGCGGTGCGCGGCCCGGCGGTGCTGCAGGTGCGCGCGAGCATGA
>JAJZHS010000172.1 GCA_021798395.1 Pseudomonadota bacterium | reverse complement strand
CTGCCGTGGATGCTGGCCGGCGTGCTGGCGCTGCTGCTGGCGACGCTGGTGCTGACGCGCGGCGCGCCGCAGAGGCTGCGCTGAGTCCGGCCGCGCGGCGCGGTGCACTATGCTGGCTGGATGGCGCCAGACCCGGCCCGGCGCCCGCATCGCGGGCGGCGCGCCGAGCGGACCTGGGCGGACCTGGGCGGACCTGGGCGGTGGCGCAACGCCCCGGGCGGGAAGGCTCCGCCGCCGACATTCAAGGAGGTACCGATGGCCGACAGCACGGTCGTGAATTGCACGTTCGAGCGCCACGCCGGCGCGATTCTGGACATCTTCAACGACGCGATCGCGCACTCGACCGCGCTGTACGACTATCGGCCCCGCGTCCTGCGGTCCATGGTCGCTTGGTTCGAGGCCAAGCAATCCGGGAATTTCCCGGTGCTCGGAGTCGAAGCCGCCGACGGAACCCTGCTCGCTTTCGGCAGCTACGGAACGTTTCGTGCCTGGCCCGCGTACAAATACACCGTCGAGCACTCGGTGTACGTGCACCGTGCGCACCGCGGCCACGGCCTGGGACAGCAGGTGATGCACGCGTTGATCGCCGAGGCCCGGCGCCAGGACCTGCACGCGCTGATCGGAGCCATCGACGCGTCCAATTCCGGCAGCATCGCGCTGCACCGGCGCCTGGGGTTCCAGCACGTCGGCACCTTGCCACAAGTCGGATTCAAGTTCGGCCGCTGGCTCGACCTGGCGCTCTACCAGCTGCTGCTCGAAACCCCGGCGCGTCCGGTCGACGGCTGACGCCGCGCCCGCTGCTCAGGCCTGGCCGGGGCGGCGCGGCGACGGGCTGCGGCCGACGGCGCGCAGCGCCCGGTAGCGTGCAATGCCGATGCATTCGTGCAGGGCGCGGTCGGCCATCAGCACGTTGAACGCCGACGGCAGCAACGACGTGCGCAAGCGCGCGTCGTCGGCCGCGCGCGCGGCCGCGTCGACGCCGAAGTGGCGCAGGTACAGCAACGCGCGGGAAAGGTGCCACGCCGAACTGACGACGACGACGCGGTCGGGTTGCCAGAGCGAGAGCAGTTCGGCGACGCGCTCGGCGCTTTGCCAGGTGTTGACGCTGTCGCACTCGGCGGCAAGGTCCGACGCGGCCACGCCCAGAGCGCGCAGGATGCGCGCGTACAGCACCGCCGGCGCCTCGCCTCGACTTCCGGTGCGGCCGCCGCTGACGTAGATCCGGCACGCCGCTCCGTGCGCGCGGCAACTGCGATAGGCGCGCGCAGCCTCGACGATGCGCGCATGCCCGAACAGGCCCGGCTGCGGCCGTCCGGCGCTGCAGTCGATGCCGGCCGCCGGCAGCACGATCGCATTGCGTGCGCCCCAGGCGAGCGTTTCGGGACGCAGATGGGGGCGCTGCAGCGGGTTCAGCAGTGCGCTTCCGAGCGCGCCGTATCCCAGAGCCAGCGCCAGCATCGCGACGGCTGCGCCGGCCGTCGCGGCAGCGCTCGGCCGTCCCAGCAGGACGCATCCGGCCGCGACGGCCAGAAGCAGCGCCAGCGCGGCGGTGGCGGGACGCCTGGCGGCGGGCGCGCAGCGCGACGTGGCAGGCGTGGCAGGCGACGCGCGGCGCCCGCGTAGACGGGCGGTCGACACGGAAAGGTTCAGGCGCATCGAAGGTTCAACAGGATCGTGCACATTGGATTCGCGCTCGTGCGGGAAAGTTCCGAGCGGCACGCGCCGATGGATTTAACGCCCGACTCACGCGAATGCGATGGTCGATTCACGCGTGAAACCATACGCTGTTGCCATGGATTTTTACCCGAAATCGCTGCGCGATGTTCCGGACGCCGACCTGGCCGAGTTGGTCGCCGAGCGCGACTGCCTGGACCACTGCAACGCGCTCGAGCGGGAACTGATCGTGCGCTGGTTGGCCGCGCGCGACGTGATCGAGTGGCTGCAGGAGCAGGCAAGCGATCCCGCGCCCCTGCCAGGCCCGGGGCCCTGCCCGTGGCTGCCGCGGCAGCGCCCGGAATGCCGGGCCGGAGGCCGTGCGGCGCATGGCCCGCGCGCGGCTGCGCCGCGCGCCGAAGGGCGGGTCGCCGCGCACGGCCGCGGCGCAGCCGCGAAAAGCAAGTTGCCCTGAGCCGATCCCGGGGCCGAAGCGCGTTCCGGTCACGGCGTGGATCCCAGGCGCGCCATGGCGCTGCCGATCGCGTCTGCGGGCAACGCGCAGCGCAGCGCCAGCCCGATCACCAGCAGGCTCCAGACCGCCACGCTGACCACTCCGGGCCCCATGCTGAGCACGCCGCAGCCCCCGCCCACGTCGCTCAGTGCCGACAGGATCCACATGCCGGCGAACCACGCGAACAGCCAGGGCGTGTGCTTCCAGCCGAACGACGCGGCGGGTCTGCCGGCGAGCAGGTGATGCCAGGCGGCGTAGGCGGCGAAGCCCGCCGCCACCAGAGTGAACAGGAAGGCGTTGGTCCGGTAGCCGGTCCAGTAGACGATCCAGTTGCTGGCGATGAATGCCAGCGGCGCGATCACCCCGGCGCCGCGCAGCCGGAACGCACGGTTCAGCTGCGGTTGGCTGTCGCGCAGGATCAGCAGCACGATGGGTCCCAGCCCGTACGTCAGCACGGTGATCGACGTGATGTAGTCGACCATTTGTTGCCACGCCGGGAACGGCAGCAGGAACAGCACGCCGACGACCCACATGACCAGAACCGACAGAAGCGGAACCTGGGCGCCGTTCAGCGTGGTCAGCCAGCGCGGCCCGGCGCGCAGTTCGCCGACCGCGAACAGGATGCGCGCGCCACCGGTCACGTACATCAGCCCGGTGCCCGCGGGGGACACGCAGGCGTCGATGTACAGTGCGGTCGCCAGCCAGCCCAGGCCCAGGCCGGCGGCCAGAGCTGCGAACGGGCCGGCGTCGCCCTCGAAGGTCATTGCGGACCAGCCGTGGGCGACGTCGGCCGGACGCAGGGCGCGCAGGAAACCGAACTGCAGCAGGATGTAGATCGCTGCGGACAGCAGCACCGAGCCGATGACCGCCAGCGGGATGGCGCGTCCCGGATTCGCGCTTTCGCCGCCCAGGTCGATCGCGGTGCGAAAGCCGAGGAAGCTGAACACGATCCCGGCCGCGGGCAACGCCAGCACGATTCCGTCGAGACCGTAGCCGGAGCGGTCCGCGGTCCAGACCGATTGGCCCGCTGCCCAGTGGATCCGCGCACCGGCGACGGCCAGCGTCGCCGCGGTGGCCAGCGGCACGGCGATTTTCCACCAGGTGACGGCCGAGTTGACATACAGCAGCTTGCGCACCGCGATCAGGTTCAGCGCCGCGAACACGCCGAGCAGCGCAGCGCAGCCGAGGAACCCCGTGGCCGACAGCATCCCGCCGCTGTGCGGTTGCAGGAAATAGGGCAGGTAGTTGTCGGCGTAGGTCACGATCGCTTCGGCCTCGACCGACGGAACCGCCGCGTACGACAGGAACAGCATCCAGCCCCAGAGCCGCCCGACCGCTTCGCCATGAGTCGAATGACTCATGTGCACCATCGCGCCCGAGCGTGGGAACAGCGCCCCGAGTTCGGCGAAACACAGGGCGATGAGCAGGATGATCAGCGCTCCCGCGACCCAGCTCCACAGGCTCAGCGGGCCGGCGATTTTCGAAGCGTGGAACGCTCCGAACAGCCAGCCAGACCCGATCATGCTGGTCGTGCTGGCGAACAGCAGGCCGGTGAGGCGGGCATCGCGGCGCAGGCCTGAAACGGATGGTGCGCGGGCAGGCATGACCACGTTGCATTTCCTTTCGTCTCGTTGCCGTGCCGCGCGCGACCCGATCGTCGTGCGTTCGCTGCGCCGGATCGGAGCGTTTGCGTTGATGCCCTCCTTTTTAGTGGCTTCCGCAGAGAAATGACGGGTTATCCAGCGTTATTGCCAGACGGCAAATATCGAAAGCCGTGGATGATTCGCCGCAGCCCGGATCCTGGATCGGCCTCGCGCGCGGTCCTGCCGACTGTGCGCGCCGCGCCACGCGCAGCGCTACCGCTCGGGGAAGACGGTCTCGCCGTACCAACCGAGCTGCCGGTTGCGGGCGTGTGCTTGCGCTGCCGCTGCGTGCGGCAGGTCGGGACGCGGAGTGGCCCTGCGCTCCAGCCCCAGATGGGCGATGACCTTCTGGGGCCGCGGCATGCGGCGGCTGGCCAGGTCGAGTGTCGCCTTGCGCACAGCGTCGGCCCCGACTCGCCGAAGCAGCCATCGGGCCTGATCGAGGTCGCGGGAACTGGTGATGCGAAGGCCAAGCCGCAACAGCGTCGTGAGCGAGACATCAACCGTCATGATGGTTCCCGAGGGGCGTTGCGTGCGGGGTTTCGGACAAGGCGACTGTACGCCGCGACGCACGCGAAAACCAACGAAATGGTCACGGGATGTTGCCGGTTTTGCACCCACGCGCTTAATGGGAGCGGTCAGTCGATTGCAGCGCGATCCCGTTTGCGATCAACACGGCCCACGGTATGTCCGAATGCTCTCGCACCAAGTCGGGCGCCACGCGTTGGACATTGCGAGCAGCCTCGCAAATGACCTCGATATTACGCAGAACCGAGTCCTGGACCTGCATGGCGCCCACGAATTCACGAATTCGGCCTCATCGATGCGGTCGGTGTAAAGCGCGACGCGCTCGATGGCGGTCAGAATGTGGCCGAGATCGGCAGGCGCGCGCAGTCCTGCCGTCTTGGTCATATGGCCATGGCCTCGGCCAGCACGTTCGCCCGGAATTTGTCGGGAAGCGCCCCAGGAGTCAGCACGTCAACCGGAACGCCGGGCACGCTGCGAAGCTCGACTTCGATGCATGCGACGTCCAGCAGTGTCGTGTCGGCGGTCGGCTCGATGAGCAGATCGAGGTCGCTCGAATCATCGTCCTCGCCGCGCCGTCGTTCCGTCGCAAGGCGCGCGCGTGCAGATCGAACTCGATGCAATCTCCTGGCCGTACTGCACGCAAGACGGCTTAACCGGAGAGCTTTCCCTGCAGGACCTGCGCCAAGGCGGGCGCGCGCTCGTCGAGGGCGAGCAGGCCCTGGTCCAATCGGGAGCGCCAGGACTTGCCGCGCGCTGCGGCGTCTTTCAGCGCGGCTTCCAGCCGCCGCAGATCGTGCGCGTTATGCAAGCTGTGGTCGATGATGCAGGCGGCCTGGATGATGTCCTTGGCCGACTTGGACCGCTGCTCGATGGGGCGCATGGTGGACACCATCAGCTTGTGGACGGCGTAGCGTGAAGGCGACGGAACGCTCACCAGGGCGACTCCGGCGCTCGGGTGAAAGACCACGGCTTGCGCGTAGTCTTCCAGCAGGTATTCGATCATCTTCACCGGGGTCAGTGCGATACCCAGCCTTTCGCTCTCAGGACTGGGCTTGCGCCCGGCCGGTGTGAGAAAGTCCAGCGTGAAGCCGCTTTGCTTCGGATGCGCGAAGAACCCGTTGGGTTTGCCGTTCCGGTTGAGCAACGGGATAAAGCCCTCCTGGAGGGATTCGATGGCCGATCCGGTCTGGATCTTCACGTTCGCAGGCAGTGCCATGGACACGCGATCGCCAGGGTGCGCAAAGTCGATGTCCAGGGTCTGGTTGGCGTCGCTCCAGCGCGCCCCCAGCATGTTGCCCATGGCCAAAAAGGCGTGCGTTCCGACCAGCACACCCCCTGCGCGGAAGAAGCCGTAGTTCTCCAGGCGCTCGATCACGCGTAGGTGCTGGGGAGCGCATTCCCTCAGTTCGTGCACGAATGCGACCGCGGCCAGTTTGCCGAGGTCTTCCTTCACGGCGGCGCTTTGGGCGTAGCGTTGACGCAAGCGGTCGAGCGCCTCGGAGTCCGGGCCCACGTAGATCTGCATGGGCGCGCGCGAACCTGGCTCACGGAACTGGAAATACCAGTAGGTCTTGCCCTTAATCTCCTTGGGGGCGAACG
>JAJZHS010000171.1 GCA_021798395.1 Pseudomonadota bacterium | reverse complement strand
TTGGGCAGCGCGTCGGCCAACGAACCGACGAACGGCGCCAGCAGGACGTAGGAGACGGTGAAGAAGAACTTCAACAGCGGCGTCATCCAGCTCGGGGCCTGCAACTGCAGCAGCAGCGCGATGGCCGCGATCAGCAGTGCGTTATCGGCCAGCGACGAGAAGAACTGCGCCGCCATGATCCAGTAAAAACCTCGTTTCATTCGCTCCTGCGCATGACGTCCCGGACCGGGATCGGGCTTTATAGCACAGCGCCGGCAACGCGCCGGGACGCGACAAACTACACTGCGGCGTGCCCCCTGCGACGTTCCCATGCCCCGCCCGATCCACGCTTTCATCCATCTCGACGCGCTCACCCACAATCTGGCGCGCGCGCGTCGCGCCGCGTCCGGCGCCAAGGTCTGGGCCGTGGTCAAGGCCAACGCCTACGGCCACGGGCTGGCGCGCGTGTTCTCCGCGTTGCGCAGCGCCGACGGCTTCGCGCTGCTCGACCTGGCCGAGGCCGAAACCCTGCGCACTCTGGGTTGGGGCGGACCGATCCTGCTGCTCGAGGGCTGTTTCGGCGCCGACGATCTGGCCCGCTGCGAGCGCCTCAACCTGTGGCACACGGTGCACGACGCCGCGCAGATCAACTGGCTGGCGGCGCGCAGCAAGCCGCGCGCGCACCGGGTGTTCGCCAAACTCAACACCGGCATGAACCGCCTGGGCTTCGCCCCCGAGCAGTACCGCGCCGCGTGGCAGCGCCTGGCGCAGCTGCCGGCCGTCGGCGACGTCGGCCACATGACGCACTTCGCCCATGCCGACGTCGAGGGCGGCGACGCGCGCGCGCGCGCGCTGTTCGAGCAGACCGTCGACGGCCTGCCCGGCGAGCGCAGCCTGTGCAATTCGGCCGCGCTGCTGCGCCATGGCGAAGGCGCGACCGCGCTCGGCGACTGGATGCGGCCGGGAATCATGTTGTACGGCGGCTCGCCGACCGGCTTGCAACCCGACGCGCGGGCCTGGGGCCTGCGCCCGGCGATGAGCCTGTGCACGCGCATCATCGGCGTGCAGCAACTGCCTGCCGGAGCCGTCGTCGGCTACGGCGAGACCTTCCGCACCGAGCGGGCGATGCGCGTCGGCGTGGCCGCGGTGGGCTACGCCGACGGCTACCCGCGCCACGCGCCCAGCGGAACGCCGATCGTCGTCGACGGCGTGCGCACCCGCATCGTCGGGCGGGTGTCGATGGACATGGTGGGGGTCGATCTCGACCCGGTGCGCGCGGCAGGTCGCGCCGGCGACGTCGGCAGCCCGGTGCTGTGCTGGGGCCGGCACGGCGGCGCCGAGTTGCCGGTCGACGAAGTGGCCGAGGCCGCCGGCACCCTGGGCTACGAACTGATGTGTGCGCTGGCGCCGCGCGTTCCCGTGCAAGTCGCCTGAACCGCGCGCACGCCGCCATGGCACGCAGCACCTTCGTCTGCTCGGCATGCGGCGGCCAGTCGGCCAAGTGGCTCGGCCGCTGCCCGCATTGCGAGGCGTGGAACACGCTGCAGGAAAGCGCGGCTGCGCCCCGCCGCAGCGCAGCGCTGGCGCCTTCGTCGCCGGTGCAGACCCTCGGCGCGGTTCGCGCGCAGCAGTTGCCGCAGCTGCCCAGCGGAATCGCCGAGCTCGACCGCGTGCTCGGCGGCGGCCTGGTTCCAGGCAGCGTGGTGCTGCTCGGCGGCGACCCCGGCATCGGCAAGTCGACGCTGTTGCTGCAGGTGCTGGCCGATCTGGCCGGACGCGAGACCGCGCTGTATGTCAGCGGCGAGGAATCGGCCGCGCAGGTCGGGCTGCGCGCGCAGCGCCTGGGTCTGCGCGACAGTCCGCTGCGGCTGCTGGCCGAAACCCAGCTCGAGCGCATCGCCGGAGCGCTCGACGCCGAGCGCCCGCGGGTGTGCGTGATCGACTCGATCCAGACCGTCTACACCGAAACGATCGGCTCGGCGCCGGGATCGGTGGCGCAGGTGCGCGAATGCGCCGCGCAACTCACGCGCCGCGCGAAAACCGTCGGCACCTGCATGATCCTGGTCGGCCACGTGACCAAGGAAGGCGCGCTGGCCGGGCCGCGCGTGCTCGAGCACATGGTCGACACCGTGCTGTATTTCGAAGGCGACACCCACAGCAGCTACCGGCTGATCCGTGCGATCAAGAACCGCTACGGCGCGGTCAACGAACTCGGCGTGTTCGCGATGACCGAGCGCGGCCTGCGCGGCGTGGCCAACCCGTCGGCGATCTTCCTCTCGCAGCACGGCGCGCCGGTGGCCGGCAGCTGCGTGCTGGCCACGCTGGAGGGCTCGCGGCCGCTGCTGGTCGAAGTGCAGGCACTGGCCGACACCGCCGCGGCGCCCAGCCCTCGGCGCCTCAGCGTGGGGCTGGAGCCGGCGCGGCTGGCGATGCTGCTGGCCGTGCTGCACCGCCACGCCGGCATCGGCTGCGGCGACCAGGACGTGTTCGTCAACGCGGTCGGCGGCGTGCGCATCACCGAGCCGGCGGCCGACCTGGCGGTGCTGCTTGCGATCCACTCGTCGTTGAAGAACCGGGCGCTTCCGCACGGCCTGCTGGCGTTCGGCGAAGTCGGGCTGGCCGGCGAAATCCGCCCGGCGCCGCGCGGCCAGGAGCGGTTGCGCGAAGCCGCCAAGCTCGGCTTCTCGGCGGCCATCATTCCGGCCGCCAACGCGCCGAAGGCGGGCGGCTTCGACGGTCTGGAACTGCACCCGGTGCAGCGCATCGAGCAGGCGCTCGACGTGCTGCGCGCCCTGCACGGCTGACGCCGCAGCCGCCCCCCGCCCCCACCCGCCCCCACCCGGCTCAAGCCGCCTGCAGCTCGGCGACCGCGCTCGCGTGCAGCGACGCGGCGCCGCCGCCGGGGCCGGGCCGCAGTTCGATGACCTGGCGGTGGTGGCGCACCACCGCGGCGCGATGCGCCACGCTGACCACGGTCGTCTTCGGCAGCGCGTGCAGCACCAGTTCGTACAGCCGCGCCTCGGCTGCGGCGTCGAGCGCGCTGCTGGCCTCGTCGAGGAACAGCCAGCCGGGCGCCGCCAGCAGCGCGCGCGCGAAGCCCAGCCGCTGCTGCTCGCCGGGCGACAACCGCTGCATCCAGTTGTCGGCCTCGTCGAGCAGCCCGGCCAGCGCGCCGAGCTCGACCTGGCTCAGAGCCTGCTGCAGCTGCGCATCGTCGAACCGTTGCACCGCAAGCGGATAGCTGAGCGCCTCGCGCAGCGTGCCCAGAGGCAGGTAGGGCTTTTGCGGCAGGAACAGCGTGCTGCCGTCGGGAAGCCGCCAGCCGCCGCCTTGCGCGTAAGGCCAGATCCCCGCCAGCCAGCGCAGCAGGGTGCTCTTGCCCAGGCCCGAGGCGCCGACCAGCACGGTGTGCTGGCCGGGCGCGATGGTCTGGCCGTCGCACTGCAGCAGCACGCGCCCGTCCGGAGTCTGCAGGCGCAGGTCGCCGAAGGCGATCGCACCACGCGCCGGCGTGTCCGGCACCGCGACGCCGGGGGCGCGCTCGGCGCGCACCGACTGAACGAAGGTGTACAGACGCTCGAGGGTCGCGCGCCAGGCGACGATGTCGCCGTACGCGCTGATGAACCACGACAGCGCGCCTTGCACCTGGCCGAACGCGCCGGTGGTCTGCGTCAGCCCGCCGAGCTTGATCTGGCCGGCGAAATAGCGCGGCGCGGCGACCAGGAACGGAAAGATGATCGCGAGCTGTCCGTAGAACGAGCTGTACCAGGTGAACAGCTTCTGCCGCTTCATGATGCCCCACCAGTTCGACCACACATTAGCGAACCGGCGGTCGTGCGCTTCGAGTTCGCGCGCCTCGCCGCGGTACAGCGCGATGCCTTCGTTGTGCTCGCGGGTGCGCGCCAGGCCGAAGCGGAAATCGGCCTCGTAGCGCTGCTGGTCGAAGTTCAGCCGGATCAGCGGCCGCCCGACGCGGTGCGCGAAATAGCTGCCGATCCCGGCGTACACCAGCGCGACCCAGACCATGTAGCCGGGAACGCGCCATCCCCACAGCGTGAACGCGCCGGACAACACCCACAGCACCGACAGAAACGACAGCAGGGTGACGAGCGACGAGACGAAGCCGAAGAACAGGTTCAGCGAGCCGTTGACGAAGCCGCGCAAGTCATCGGCGATGCGCTGGTCGGGGTTGTCGGCCGGGCCGCGCTGCAAGGCGAGGCGGTAATGGGTCGCGCCGCCGAGCCAGTCGCGCAGGAAGGTGGAGGTCATCCAGCGCCGCCAACGGATTTCCAGCATCTGCAGCAGGTACTGCGAATACACCGCGAGCACGATGTAGCCGAAGGCGTAGCCGGTGAACACCAGCAAGAGGTGCTTGAATGCCTTGTAGTCGTGCGCCTGAAGCGCGTTGAAAAAACTGTTGTTCCAGTAGTTCAGCCGCACGTTGACCCAGACGATGGCGAGGTTCATCGCCAGGATCGACACCAGCAGCAGCCAGCCCATGCCCTTCTCGTCCGACACCCAATACGGCTTCGCGAGTTCAAGGAAATGTCTCGCGGAAAACTGATATCCGGCGCGTGGCTGGGTCGATCGCATGAGAAACGGGAAGCGCTGAAACTCCCCTTGGATTGTTCGGCTAGGGTCGATTGTGCAACGAGCCCCGCCGGCCGACATGAAGCGGAGATTAAGAATGCTGCGCACATCGCTCGCTGCGCCAGCGCGCGCGATCCTAGAATGGAGGTTTTCCCAACGATTCGTTCTGGAGACCCCCATGGCCATGCCGATGCCCCAGTCCATGTCAGACCGTGACGGCAAGATCTGGATGGACGGCCAGCTCGTCGACTGGCGCGACGCCAGGATCCACGTGCTGACGCATACCCTGCACTACGGCTGCGGCGCGTTCGAAGGCGTGCGCGCGTACAAGACCGCGCAAGGCCCCGCGATCTTCCGCCTGCGCGAACACACCCAGCGCCTGTTCGACAGCGCGAAGATCCTGCGCATGGACATTCCGTTCACGCTCGAGCAGGTGATACAGGCGCAGCGCGAGGTCGTTCGCGTCAACGGCTTCGAGTCGTGCTATATCCGGCCGCTGGTTTGGATCGGCGACAAGAAGCTCGGCGTCTCGCCGCGCGGCAACACCATCCACCTGATGATCGCAGCCTGGCCCTGGGGCGCCTACCTCGGCGAGGAAGGCCTCGCGCAAGGCATCCGGGTGAAGACCAGCAGCTACACCCGGCACCACGTCAACATCACCATGTGCAACGCCAAGGCGGTGAGCAACTACACCAACTCGATCCTCGCCAACCTCGAGGTGACCGGCGACGGCTACGACGAAGCGCTGCTGCTCGACCCGCAGGGCTTCGTTTCGGAAGGCGCCGGCGAGAACATCTTTGTCGTGCGCGACGGCGCCCTCTCCACCCCCGACCTGTCGTCGGGCGCGCTCAACGGCATCACGCGCAAGACGGTGATGGCGATCTGCGCCGACCTGGGGCTGAGCGTGCGCGAAAAGCGCATCACGCGCGACGAGGTCTACATCGCCGACGAAGCCTTCTTCACCGGCACCGCGGCCGAAGTCACGCCGATCCGCGAACTCGACGGCGTGCGCATCGGCGCCGGCCGCCGCGGCCCGCTGACCGAGCGCATCCAGAGCGCGTTCTTCGACATTGTCGGCGGACGCAACACCAAGTACGCCGACTGGCTGACCGCGGTCTGATGCCGCCCCGTTCCATCCGAACTGGAATCCCTACCCGATGAGCGCCCTGCCCCAAACCGAGATGCCCGTGGTCGAACTCAAGGCCAAGGACTTGCCCGCGTATTGCCCGAACCCGTCGATGACCGCGTGGAGCAGCCACCCGCGGGTGTTCATCGACGTGCGCCACGGCGAAGCGGCGTGCCCGTATTGCGGCACCCGCTACCGGCTGGCCGCCGGCGAAGTTGCGCACGGCCACTGAGGCGTCGGCAGCGGACGGCGCCG
>JAJZHS010000170.1 GCA_021798395.1 Pseudomonadota bacterium | reverse complement strand
ATGTTCAACTCGCGCATTCGTAAAGCCGCCGTCGCGGCCGCGCTGGGCCTGGCCTTCGGCACGGCCGGCGCCGCCGGCACCGGCGCCACGCTGGGGCGCGCGGCCACCCCGGCCGAGATCCACGCCTGGAACATCGACGTACGCCCGGACTTCAGGGGCCTGCCCGACGGGCACGGCTCGGTCGCCCAGGGCGAGAAGCTGTGGGAGGCCAAGTGCGCGTCGTGCCACGGCGATTTCGCGGATTCGAATTCGGTGTTTCCCCCGCTCGTCGGCGCGTTCCAGGCCACGGCGAAGGAAATGAAGGAAGGCGTCGTTCCGTCGCTGGGCAAGGGCGGCGGCACCTCGATCGAGAAGCTCTCCAGCCTGTCGACGCTGTTCGACTACATCCATCGCGCGATGCCGTGGACCGCTCCGCTGAGCCTGAGCTGGAACGACACCTACGCGCTGGTCGCGTACCTGATGAACCTGGCCAACGTCGTTCCGTCGAACTTCGTGCTGACCCGCGACAACGTGCAGTCGGTGCAGGACAAGCTGCCGAACCGCAACGGCATGATCCGGCTGACCGGACTGTGGCCGGGCAACGAGTTCGGCAAGCAGCCGGGCCCGGACACGCACAATGTCGCGTGCATGCATCACTGCGCGCCGCTGCCGGCAGTCGCGTCGTCGATTCCCGAGTATGCGATGGACGCCTCGGGCAACCTGGCCGACCAGAACCGTCCGTGGGGCCCGATCCGCGGCCAGGTCACGCTGTCGAAGGCGGCCAAGGAGGCGCTGGCGAAGAAGCAGGCCGCGGCCTCGGCGGACCCGAACGCCAAGGTGATGGATCTGCTCAAGGCCAAGGGCTGCCTGGCTTGCCACAGCACCGGATCGAATACCGTGGTGGGCCCCGGGTACGAGGCTGTGGCCGCCAGATACGCTGGAAAAGCCGGAGAGATCGCCACCCTCGAGGCCCATATCATGAAAGGCGTATCCGGGGTTTGGGGGAGTATCCCGATGCCGCCGCAGAGCGTCAGCGAAGCCGAGGCCAGGATGATCGCGGCCTGGGTCGTCGGCGGCGCCAAGCATTGATCAGCGACCCCGAACCGGGGGCCGGACTACACACATTTCACCAGGAGCCAATCGAATGAATCAAACACGTCGTCAGGTCATGCAACTCGGCGCGACCACCGTCGGCCTGGCCGCGGCCAGCGGCCTGCTTCCCGCCTCCGCGCTGGCCGCGGACGCGCCGGGCTGGGATCCGAAACTGTTCGGCGCCAAGTCGCTCGACGAGATCGCGCAGATCCTCGGCGTCAGCGCCGTCCAGAGCGGCGAGGTGTCGATCGTCGGTCCGGACATCGCCGAGAACGGCGCCGTCGTGCCGATCGGCGTCAAGGCCACCGCGGCCGGCGTCAGCGCCATCGGCATCGTGGTCAAGAACAACCCGACCGCGCTGGTCGCGCTGTTCCACCTGAAGGACGGCGCGCTGCCGGGCGTGGCCACGCGCATCAAGATGGCGAAGACCTCGGACGTCTACGCCGTCGCGCTGTCCGGCGGCAAGCTTCTGTACGCGACCAAGGAAATCAAGGTGACGCTCGGCGGATGCGGCGGCTGACGCCCCGTCCGGTTTGAAGGTCCATTGTCAAATTACTGATTGGAGTAAAAGATGCCGAATCCGATGCGCATGCGCGCCAATGTCGAAGGCGACGCCGTCATCGTCCGCGTCCTGATGACCCACCCGGAAGACACCGGTTTGATCAAGGACACGGCGACCGGGAAGTTCATCCCGGCGCACTTCATCCAGTCGGTGAGCTGCAAGCTCAACGGCAAGGAAGTGATCAGCGCCGACTGGGGCACCGCGATCTCGAAGAACCCGTTCCTCGAGTTCCGTGTCAAGGGCGGCAAGTCGGGCGACACCGTGTCGGTGTCCTGGCTCGACAACAAGGGCGAAAGCCAGACCGGGTCAACCACGGTTGGCTGACCACGTCGGCGGGCCCGCCGCGCGCGGTCGTCCTGCCGGTGCCACGGCCCCCGTCGCGGGGCCCGACGAGAACCCGGGTGGTTCGCACTGTTCGAGAGAGACCATGAACATTGAACGCAAGATCAAGACAGCGCTGGTCGCAGTCGGCGCTCCCGCGCTGCTGCTGGGCGGTGCCGCAATGGCGCGGGCGCAGGGCGCGGCGGACCCGGGTAGCGCCTACATCCAGATGATGAACGAGATGGGCGGGAACCCGGCCGATTTCAACATCGACGACGGCCGCGCGCTGTGGCACAAGAAGGCCGGACCGAAGGACGCCTCGCTCGAGCGCTGCGACCTGGGCCTGGGCCCGGGCGTGGTCAAGGGGGCCTACGCGCAGCTGCCGCGCTATTTCGCCGACACCGGTCGCGTGCAGGACGCCGAGTCGCGCATCATCACCTGCATGCAGCAGCTGCAGGGCATCCCGGAGAAGGAAGCCGCCAAGGGCGCGCTGGCCAACCACGGCGGCAACCCGTCGCCGCTGGAGGACATGGTGCTGTACGTGGCCAAGCAGTCCGACGGCATGCCGATCGCGATCCCGCAGAACACGCCGCAGGAAAAGGCCGCGTACGACAACGGCAAAAAGCTGTTCTTTTACCGTTCGGGGCCGTTCAGCTTCTCGTGCGCCGCGTGCCATTCCGAATCGGGCAAGCGCATCCGCGTGTCGCTGCTGCCGAACCTGACCAACGCCGAGGCCGCATCGTCGTACGCGACCTGGCCGGCGTACCCGAACTCGCAAGGCGTGGCGCGCACGCTGGAGTGGCGCATGAAGGCCTGTGCGCGCCAGCAGCGCTGGCCGGTGCCGAAGTTCACCTCCGACGCGGTCATCGACCTGATCGAATACATGGGGGTCAACTCCAACGGGGCGAAGCTGACGACGCCGACGTTCAAGCGCTAAGCGAGGAGACGACATGAACAAATTTGCACTGACCCTGATCGCGCTGGGCGCGGCGACCGTGCTCGGCGGCTGCGCCGGCATGCCATCCGGCGGCGGCGACAACCCGTTTGCCACCGCGTCGTTCCAGACCATCCTGAAGCACGATTTCTCGAGCAAGGGGCAAGCCGGGCTGTCGCGTCTGAAGCAGACCGACGAAGCCCAGTCCGCGTGCTCGAAGTACGGCTACCTGGGCAAGCCGATGCCCGAGGCGCTGGCCAAGAACATCGAGTCGAAGGCGCTGGAGCGCGTCGTTTATCCGGCCGACGGCCAGTATCTGGGCGACTGGAAGGAAGGTCTGAAGATCGCCAGCGACGGCAAGGGCATGCAGTGGAACGACAAGCCGGGGACTCCCAACGGCGGCAATTGCCTCGCCTGCCACCAGGTGGTGCCGAACGACCCGTCGCAGGGCAACATCGGCCCGTCGCTGGTCGGCTACGGCCGGCTGCGCGGCAGCAGCGCGGTGATCCTCAAGTACACCTGGGCGCGGATCTACGACTCGGCGTCGTTCAACGCCTGCTCGTTCATGCCGCCGTTCGGCGCGCACCACATCCTGACCGAGCAGCAGATGAAGGACGTCATGGCGCTGCTGCTGGATCCGAAATCCCCAGTGAACCGTTGAGCGCGCGCCCGCCAGGAAGCCCTGGCGGGCCTTTCCCTGATCGAGGTCCTTTCCCATGAGCATTTCCCGTCGTGAATTCCTGGGCGTGCTGGCCGCGGCCGGCATCAACGGCTTTCCGCTGTCGCGCGAGGCCAGCGCTGCCGAGGTCGACCGCCTGTACAGCCCGCCGGTGACGGGAAACGTGCACATGCTGCACATGACCGACAGCCACGCCCACTTGCAGCCGCTGTATTTCCGCGAGCCCAACGTGAACATCGGCCTGGCCGGAATGCGCGGCCACCTGCCGCACCTGGTCGGCGCCGACTACCTCAAGCGCGTCGGCTTCAAGCCCGACAGCCGCGAGGCCTACGCCTTCACCTACCTCGACTTCGAGCGCGCGGCCAGGCAGTACGGTCGCATGGGCGGCTACGCGCACATCGCCACCCTGGTCAAGCAGTTGCGTGGGTCGCGCCCGGGCGCGCTTCTGCTCGACGGCGGCGACACCTGGCAGGGTACCGCGCAGGCGCTGTGGACCAAGGGCCAGGACATGGTCGACGCCGCGCTGCTGCTCGGCGTCGACGTGATGACCGCGCACTGGGAGTTCACCTACGGCGAGGACCGCGTCAAGGAGATCGTGTCCAAGGACTTCAAGGGGCGCATCGATTTCGTCGCGCAGAACATCAAGACCAACGACTTCGGCGACCCGGTGTTCCCGAACTACGTGATGAAGCAGGTCAACGGCGTGCAGGTGGCGATCGTCGGCCAGGCGTTCCCGTACACCCCGATCGCCAACCCGGGGTACATGATGCCGGACTGGACTTTCGGCATCGACACCGAGCACATGCAGAAGGTGGTCAAGGAGGCGCGAAGCAAGGGCGCGCAACTGGTCGTGGTGCTGTCGCACAACGGCATGGACGTCGACCGCAAGATGGCGTCGATGGTCGAAGGCATCGACTGCATCTTCGGCGGCCACACCCACGACGGCGAAGCGGTCGCGGTCGAGGTGCGTCGCGCCTCCGGCGGCATGACCCTGGTGACCAATGCCGGTTCGCACGGCAAGTTCCTCGCCGTCATGGACTTCGACGTTCGCGGCGGCCGCATGGTCGGTTACCAGTACCGGCTGCTGCCGGTGTTCTCCAACCTGCTGCCCGCCGACGCCGCCATGCAGGCGCTGATCGACAAGCACCGCGCGCCGTACGCGTCCAGGCTCGACGAGGTTCTGGCGCACACCGAGGGCACGCTGTACCGGCGCGGCAACTTCAACGGCACCTGGGACCAGCTGATCGTCGACGCCATGCTCGCGGTGCGCGGCGGCGACCTGGCGTTCTCGCCCGGGTTCCGCTGGGGCGGCAGCCTGCTGGCCGGCGACGCGATCACCCGCGAAGCGATGATGAACCAGATGGCGATCACCTATCCGTACTGCACCTTGACCGACATGGACGGCGCCACCGTCAAGTCGGTGATGGAGGACGTCTGCGACAACCTGTTCAACCCCGACCCGTACTACCAGCAGGGGGGCGACATGGTGCGCGTCGGCGGTCTGACCTACGCGTGCGCGCCGAACGAGAAAATCGGCAACCGGATCCAGGACCTGCGCCTGCACGGGGTTCCGCTCGACCCGAAGAAAACGTACAAGGTCGCCGGCTGGGCGCCGGTGGGGCAGGCCGCGGCCACTGCGGCCAACCCGCCGATCTGGGACGTGGTCGAGGAGTACCTGAAGCATCACAAGGTGATCCGTCCGCTCAAGGCCAACGAGCCGCGCCTGATCGGAGTCGGCGACAACCCGGGACTGGCCGCCTACCCGGCCTGAGGCCGAGGGGCGGGCCGCAGCGCCGCCGCAGGGCCGGGAGCGATCCCGGCCCTTTTCCGTTGTGCGGACGAAACAGCGGGCTGCGGCGCCGATTTTGCGCCGCGTCAATCAGCCTGCTACATTACCTGTAGGTCTTGCGTCATCGGACCGCTGTGGGACGAAGCGGGGAGCCCGCGCCGGCCCATGGTGCTTCACCCACTTCATCCCGGGTTGCCCGGTGTACCAGTGAGCTCAGCCATGACCATTCAACAGCGACGCGCCAACTCCTACCTGTTCGGCGGAAACGCTCCTTACGTCGAGGAGCTTTACGAAACGTATCTGGCGCACCCCGGCGCGGTTCCCGACCATTGGCGCGATTATTTCGACGCGCTGCAGCACGTGCCCGCCGTCGACGGCAGCAACGCGCGCGACGTCGCCCACGCGCCGGTGATCTCGGCCTTCGCCCAGCGCGCCAAGGAGCCGGCGCCGCGCACCATCAACATCGCCGCCGACCTGGATCTGGCGCGCAAGCGCGTCGCCGCGCAGCAGTTGATCGCCGCCTACCGCAACGTCGGTGTGCGCTGGGCCGACCTGGATCCGCTCAAGCGCACCGAGCGCCCGCAGATTCCGGACC
>JAJZHS010000169.1 GCA_021798395.1 Pseudomonadota bacterium | reverse complement strand
CATCCTGGCCACCCTCGCCGACGTCAAGGAGGGCGTTCACAACGGCAGCGCGCAGTTCATCGACGCGCGCCCGACGCCGCAATACCTGGGCATCTTCACCAAGCCCATCAACAAGAGCGGCGGCCATCTGCCCGGCGCCAAGTCGTTCCCGACCGACGCCATCGTGCGCAATGTCGACGGCGCCACCCAGTTCATGACCCGCGCCGACTACCAGCGCATTTTCCGTGCCTACGACATCAGCACCCACGCGCCGACCGTGACCTACTGCAACACCGGTCACCTGGCGTCGGGCGCCTGGTTCGTCACCCACGAGATCCTCCGCAACCCGCACGCCAAGCTGTACGCGGGCTCGATGATCGAGTGGACCAACCTGGGCAACCCGACGGTCGGCCTGGCCGACTGACGCGCCGCGGCTGCGCGCCGCGCGGAGGGCGCTTCGGCGCCCTTTTTTTCGCTCCGGCCGCGCGCCGCCGCGTTCAGACCACGACCGGCTCGTAGTCGAGCTCGATGCCGAACTTGCTGCGGACCGCCGCGCGCACCGCTTCGGCCAGCGCGACCACCTCGGCGCCGCTGGCGCCCCCCAGGTTGACCAGCACCAGGGCATGGCGCGCGTCGACCGCCGCGCGCCCCAGCGCGCGGCCTTTCCAGCCGCAGGCGTCGATCATCCACGCCGCGGCCAGCTTGAAGGTGCCGTCGGAGAGCGGATAGCTGACGATTTCCGGGTATTCCTGAAGAATCTCGTTGCGGATGGTCTTGTTGACCACCGGATTCTTGAAAAAGCTGCCGGCATTGCCCAGCAGCGCCGGATCCGGCAGCTTGGCGCGCCGGATCGCGCACACCGCGTCGAACACCTGCTGCGCGTCGGGCGCCGGCGCGTGCGCGAAACGGCGCGCCAGGTCGGCGTAACCGATCTGCGGCGCCCATGGCCGCGGCAGCCGCACGCGCACTCGGGTGATCACCGACTTGCCCGCCAGTTCATGCTTGAACAGGCTGTCGCGATAGCCGAAGCGGCAAGCCGCCGCACCCAGCGTGACCTCGCGCCCGGTGGTCAGGTCGACCGCGTCGAGCGATTCGAAGCGATCGACCAGTTCGACGCCGTAGGCGCCGATGTTCTGCACCGGCGCGGCACCGACGGTGCCGGGAATCAGCGCCAGGTTTTCCAGCCCGGGCAGGCCGTGCTGCAGCGCCCAGCACACCAGATCGTGCCAGCGCACTCCGGCGCCGGCTTCGACGATGCAGCCGGCCGCTTCGTCGCGCAGCACCCGCACGCCGCCGATCTCGACCTTGACCACCAGTTGCGCCGGGTCGCGCGTGAGCAGCAGGTTGCTGCCTCCGCCCAGGACCAGCTTCGGCGCCACGCCCAGCTGCGGATCGTCGACCAGGCGGCGCACGTCGCGCGCGTCGTGCACGCGCACCAGGCGCGCGGCGCGCGCGGCCACGCCGAAGGTGTTCATCGCGTCGAGCGCGACGTCGTGTTCGAGCTTCAGGTCCATACAATCGGGTCGGTTGCGCAAACGCGCATTATCCCCGCCGGACTTCCACGATGCCCTCATTCGACACCGTCCTCGAACCGAACCTGATCGAAGTGCGCAACGCCGTCGAGCAGACGATCAAGGAAATCACCACCCGTTTCGATTTCAAGGGCACTTCGGCCCGCGTCGAGCTGGCCGACAAGGTCATCACGGTCTGGGCCGACAGCGACTTCCAGCTCGGCCAGGTGCGCGACGTGCTCCACGGCAAAATGGCCAAGCGCAACGTCGACCTGCGCTTCCTCGACGCGGCCAAGCCCGAGACCATCGGCGGCGACAAGCTCAAGCAGGCGATCACCGTGAAGTCGGGAATCCCGCAGGACATGGCCAAGCGCATCGGCACGGCGTTGAAGGACGCCAAGCTGAAGGTGCAGTCGTCGATCCAGGGCGACGTGGTCCGCGTCAGCGGCGCGAAACGGGACGACCTGCAAGCGGCGATCGCGCTGCTTCGCCAGCGCATCGACGACGCGCCGCTGAGCTACACCAATTTCCGCGACTGACGCGTGCGCGCGGGACGCCTGCGCGCGCAACGCGCCGCGTCAGCGCCCACCGATGCGGGGCTCGGTTCCCGCCAGCAGCTTGGCGACGTTGCCGCGATGGCGCCAGACGATGAGCAGCGCGATCACGCACACCGCCGGCAGCACGGCCGGCGCGCGCGGCCACGCCAGGCCGGCGCCGAACTCGTAGTACACCGGCGCGAACGCCGCCGCGGCCAGCGCGGCGAGGGACGAATAGCGGCTGAACAGCGCCACGATCAGCCAGGTCGCCACGGTGGCCAGGCCCAGCCAGGGGTTGACCGCCAGCAGCACGCCGGCCGCGGTGGCCACGCCCTTGCCGCCCTTGAAGCGGAAAAAGACCGGATAGAGGTGGCCGAGGAACACGGCCAGCGCCACCAGCGGCACGGCCGCGGCGTCGAGCGCGCCGTGCGCCTGCGCGCGCGTCGCCAGCCACACCGCCAGCCAGCCTTTGGCCGCGTCGAGCAGCAGGGTCAGCACCGCGGCCGACTTGCTGCCGCTGCGCAGCACGTTGGTGGCGCCCGGATTGTGCGAGCCGAAGCTGCGCGGATCGGCCAGGCCCATCGCCCGGCTCACGACGATGGCGAAGGCGACTGAGCCGAGCAGGTACGCGGCCAGCGCCGCAAGCAATGCGATCAGGGGATTCATCGTACGTTTCCCGCAGCGCGGTCGGAAGGAGCGGCAGAAGCAGAAGGGGCCAGCGCGCAGTGCACGATGCGCGCGTCCAGGTGTTCGCTGAGCAGCGACGGCGCGATGCCGAGCAGCAGGCCGCGGCGGCCGCCGTTGACGTAGATGCGATCGAGCGCGAGCACCGACGCCTCGACGTGGATCGTCATCGCCCTGCGCAGCGCGAACGGCGAGGTGCCGCCGACCTGATAGCCGCTGTGGCGCTGCGCCACCTCGGGGTCGCAGGGCCGCACCGACTTGACGTCCAGCGCGCGCGCGAGCTGCTTGGTCGAGACCTCGCAGTCTCCGTGCATCAGCACGACCAGCGGCCGCGCGGCGTCGTCCTGCATGATCAGGGTCTTGACCACGACGTGCGGGTCGAGCCCCAGGCACTGCGCGCCCCAGGCCGCGCCGCCGTGCGCGACGTAGTCGTAGCTGTGCACGGTGAAGGCGCAGCCGTGCCGACGCAGCCAGGTGGTGGCGGGGGTTTCCGTGACGTGAGTCTTGCGCATGGCGGGAGCGAACAGCCGCGCATACTACCCCGCCCGCGGCGCCGCGGGAAGCACCACCCTAGAATGCAGCCATGCCCACCGCGCTCAACGCCGACCTGCACAGCCATTCGACCCGCTCCGACGGCACCCTGAGTCCGACGCTGCTGGCGCGGCGCGCGCACGCCAACGGCGTGCAGCTGTGGGCCCTGACCGACCACGACGAGGCCGACGGGCTCGACGAAGCGGCAGCGGCAGCGCGCGACTGCGGTCTGCGTTTCGTCGCCGGAGTCGAAATCTCGGTGTCGGTCGGCGACCAGACGGTGCACGTCGTCGGCCTCGACGTCGACGCGGCCGACGCGGTGTTGCGCGACGGCCTGCAGCAGGTGCGCGCCGGCCGCGAACAGCGCGCCCGGCGCATCGCCGCCGAACTCGAACGCCAGGTCGGGATCGGCGACGCCTACGCCGGCGCGGTGCGGCTGGCCGGCAACCCGGCGCTGCTGTCGCGCACGCACTTCGCCCGCCTGCTCGTCGAGCGGCGCGTGTGCGCAAGCACCCAGGAGGTGTTCACCCGCTTTCTCACGCCGGGCAAGCCCGGCTACGTCGCGCACGCCTGGGCCACGCTGCGCGACGCCGTGGGATGGATCCGCGGCGCCGGCGGCCACGCGGTGATCGCGCATCCGGCGCGCTACCACTTCACGTCGACCGAGGAATGGGGTCTGTTCGAAGCCTTCACCGAACTCGGCGGCAGCGGCGTCGAAGTCGTCACGGCCAGCCACGGCAGCGGCGACCAGCGCAAGTACGCCGGCATCGCCACCGAGTTCGGCTTGCGCGCGTCGCGCGGCTCGGATTTCCACAGCCCGCTGGAAAGCCGCTGCGACCTGGGTCGACTGCCGCCGCTGCCTTCCGGGGTGGCGCCGGTATGGGAACTGTTCGCCTGACCCGCGCCGCGTCGACAACGCCATGGCCCAATACTTCCACATCCACCCCGACAATCCGCAGCCGCGCCTGATCAAGCAGGCGTGCGCGATCGTGCACGGCGGCGGCATCGCCGCGGTGCCGACCGACTCGTCGTACGCCCTCGTCTGCCACCTCGACGACAAGGCCGCGGCCGAGCGGCTGCGCCGCATCCGCCAGGTCGACGCCAAGCACCACCTCACCTTGCTGTGCAGCGACCTGTCCGAGCTCGGCGCCTACGCGGTCGTCGACAACCGCCAATTCCGCCTGCTGCGCGCCGCAACCCCGGGCCCCTATACCTTCATTCTCGAGGCCACGCGCGAGGTTCCGCGCCGACTGTCGCATCCGTCGCGCAAAACCATCGGCGTGCGCGTTCCCGACCATGCCGTGACGCTGGCGCTGCTTGCCGAACTGGGCCAGCCCCTGCTGGCGACCACGCTGATTCTGCCCGGCGCCGACGCGCCGCTGAACGACCCCGAAGCCATCCGCGCAGCGCTGGAAAAGCACATCGACCTGGTGCTCGACGCCGGCGGCTGTCCGCAGCAGCCGACGACCGTCATCGACCTGTGCAGCCAGCCACCGGCCGTGATCCGGCTCGGTCGCGGCGCGCTCGAGCCGCTCGGCCTGCAGGCCGAGGCATGACCCCCACGAGGCCCCATCCGACATGGACCAACTGATCCAGGCATTCACCGTCTACGCGCTTCCGGTGCTGTTCGCCATCACCGTGCACGAAGCCGCGCACGGCTGGATGGCGCGCCAGCTCGGCGACAACAGCGCCTACATGATGGGACGCGTGACGTTGAACCCGGTGCGCCATATCGACCCGATCGGGACCATCCTGGTTCCGCTGGTGCTGTTCTTCGCGACCGGAGGCAGCTTCCTGTTCGGCTACGCCAAGCCGGTTCCGGTCAATTTCGGCGCGCTGCGCCACCCCAAGCGCGACATGGTCTGGGTCGCCCTGGCAGGTCCGCTGTCGAATTTCCTGCAGGCGTTCCTTTGGGGCGCCGCGCTCATCGTGCTGCATGCCGGTCGGGTCGACGAGGTCTATTTCTACGATGTCGCGCGCGCCGGCATCCTCGTCAACATCGTGATGTTCGTCTTCAACCTGTTCCCGCTGCCGCCGCTCGACGGCGGCCGGGTGCTGGTCGGGCTGTTGCCGATCCGGCAGGCCATCGCGCTGTCGCGCATCGAGCCCTACGGCTTCTTCATCGTCATGGCGCTGGTGCTGACCAACGTCATCACCACGTTCTGGCTGCTGCCGCTGATGCAGATCACCCAGACCCTGCTCAACGTGCTGCTCAGCCCGTTGCGCCTGCTGCTGTTCTGAACCCCGCCCACTCTCTCTTACGGAGCACGCTGCCATCATGTCCGCCACGCACCGCCTGTTGATCGCAACCGCCCTGGCGCTCGGTCTGGCCCCGGCGCACGCCGCCGAATGGACCGCGCTGTGGGGCGGTGCCGACGGCGCCCACAACCTGGCGCTGGCGTGGCAGTCGGCGCCGGTGTGGCGGTCGGCCCCCGGCGCGCACCCGTTCGACGTCGTGCTGGAGGCGTCGGCCGGGCGCTTCAGCCGTGACGGCGACTCCACCTGGCACGTCGGCCTGACGCCGATCGTGCGCTGGTGGATGACCCCGCGCAACGCGGTCGAGGCCGGAATCGGCGCCAACCTGCTGTCGTCGGCCTACATCGGCCCCAAAGGCATGGCCACGGCGTACCAGTTCGGCGACTCGATCGGCCTGCTGCACCGGTTCGCGTCCTCGCCGTGGAGCATGGGCGCGCGCTTCACCCATTACTCGAA
>JAJZHS010000168.1 GCA_021798395.1 Pseudomonadota bacterium | reverse complement strand
CAACGGCAGCGAAGGCCGCCCGGCCTGGCACATGCTCGCGCGCCTGGGCGCGCAGGGGCGCGACGCCGCCGCGCGCGACGCCGCCGCGCTGCTGCACGCCGAGCACGCGCGCATGGCCGACTGGGCCGACGCGCTGCTGCGCACGCACGGCCCGATCGAGATCATCCACCTGGGCGCCGGCGGCTCGGAAACCCCGATCCTGGCGCTGCACACCGCGCTGTCGGTACTGCAGCGCCCGCGCTGCGCCATCCATTGGGTGGCCAACCTCGACGGCGCCACGCTCGACGCCGCGCTGGCCGCGGCCGATCCGGCGCGCACCTGGGTGCTGGTCAACAGCAAGTCCTTCCGCACCCAGGAGGTCATGCGCAACGCCGACTCGGTGCTGCGCTGGCTCGGCCAGGCCATCGGCGCCGACGCCGCGCGCGCGCGGGTCGTGGCGCTGACCGCCAACCCCGACGCGGCGCTGCAGCGCTTCGGCCTGCAGCCGCAGCAGGTGTTCCGTTCGCTGCCCGAGATCGGCGGGCGCTTTTCGCTGTGGAGCGCGCACGGCTGTGCGCTGCTGCTGGCGTTCGGCCGCGATACCGTCGCGCAGTTGCACGCCGGAGCCGCGGCGATGGACGCGCACTTCGTCGACACCCCGCTGACGGCCAGCGCCCCCGGGCTGCTGGCCGGGCTGTCGCACGCCTACCGCATGCGTTTCGGCCTGCCGCTGCTGTCGATCGGGCTGTACGGCGACGCTTTCGCGCACATGCCGTTGTACCTGCAGCAGCTGCTGATGGAGTCGCTGGGCAAGAGCACCAGCGACGACGGCCTGCAACCGGTGGCCGTCAGCGGCCCGGCGGTGATCAGCGGGGTGGGCACCCCGGTGCAGCACACCTACTTCCAGCTGCTGCACCAGGCCGCGGTTCCCGTGTTCCACGAAATCGTCGCCGTGGCGCGGCCGTGGCACGGCCACCCGACCAAGCACCGCGCGCTGCTGGCCAATGCGCTGGGCCAGGCCGACGCGCTGTGGCACGGCAAGGACGCGTCGAGCTGGCAGGCCGAGCTGGCCGCCGCCGGGCTGGACGCGGCCGCTGCTGCCGCCGCGGCGCACCACCGCGCGTGCCCGGGCGGACGGCCTTCGACCTTCATCTGGATGGAGCGCCTCGACGCCCGCCACCTCGGCGCGCTGCTCGCGCTGTACGAACACCGCACCGTGGTCGAGGGCTGGCTGTACGGCATCAATCCCTTCGACCAGTGGGGCGTCGAGCTCGGCAAGACCCTCGCCGCGCGCATCGAACGCGCGCTGCTGGAACGCTCGGTCGCCGACTTGAGCGCCGAGACCGCGGCGTCGCTGCACTACCTCAACGACAGACTGGCATGACCGAACTCGACACCTCCGACGCCCATCCTTCCTCGCTGCTCGCCGAGCGCCGCGCCAAGCTCGCCGCGCTGCGCGCGCAGGGCCAGGCCTATCCGAACGATTTCAGGCCCGACGCGCACGCCGACCAACTGCACCGCAGCTACGACGAAACGCCGCCGGAGCGGCTGCTGACCGCTGCGCGGAACGTGCGCATCGCCGGGCGGCTGATGCTCAAGCGGGTCATGGGCCGCGCCAGCTTCGGCACCGTGCAGGACGGAAGCGGACGGCTGCAGATCTACGTCACCAACGATCATTGCGGCGAAGCCGGGCACGCGGCGTTCAAGCACTTCGACCTCGGCGACATCGTCGGCTGCGAGGGCAGGTTGTTCAAGACCCGCACCGGCGAGCTGACCGTGGAGGTCAGTTCGGTGAAGCTGCTGGCGAAGAACCTGCTGCCGCTGCCCGACAAGTTCCACGGCCTCGAAGACGTCGAGACACGCTATCGCCAGCGCTACGTCGACCTGATCGTCACCCCGGAGTCGCGCCAGCGCTTCGCCCAGCGCGGCCGCATCGTCTCGGCGTTGCGGCATGAAATGGAGGAGGCCGGCTTCGTCGAGGTGGAGACGCCGATGCTGCACCCGATCCCGGGCGGCGCCAACGCCAAGCCCTTCGTCACCCACCACAACGCTCTGGATCAGCAGATGTTCCTGCGCATCGCTCCCGAGCTGTATCTGAAGCGACTGCTCGTCGGCGGTTTCGAACGGGTGTTCGAAATCAACCGCAACTTCCGCAACGAAGGCATCTCGGTCCGGCACAACCCCGAGTTCACGATGATGGAGTTCTACGGCGCCTACTGGAACCACCAGGACGTGATGGACTTCACCGAACAGCTGATCCGCCAGGCCGCGATCCGCGCCTGCGGCAGCGCGACGCTGCAATACCAGGGCCGCGAAGTCGACCTCGGCAACCGCTTCGCGCGCATGAGCGTGCAACAGGCGCTGGTCGCGCACGCCGGCCTGAGCCAGACGCAAAGCGTCGATGCAGAAACCCTGCGCGCTCGCCTGGCCGAGGCCGGCGAGCCGGCGCCGGCGCACTGGTCGCTGGCCGAGCTGCAGTTCGGCGTGTTCGAGGCGCTGGTCGAAGCCCAGCTGTGGCAGCCGACGTTCATCGTCGACTACCCGGTCGAGGTGTCTCCGCTGGCCCGCGCCAGCGACTCCGACCCGAGCGTGACCGAACGTTTCGAACTCTTCGCCACCGGGCGCGAGATCGCCAACGGCTTCTCCGAGCTCAACGACCCGGAAGATCAGGCCGCGCGCTTCGCCGCGCAGGTCGCGAACAAGGACGCGGGCGACGAGGAGGCGATGTACTTCGACGCCGACTACGTGCGCGCGCTCGAAGTCGGCATGCCGCCGGCCGGAGGCTGCGGCATCGGCGTCGACCGCCTCGTCATGCTGCTGACCGACGCACCGAGCATCCGCGACGTCATCCTCTTCCCGGCGCTGCGCCGCGAGGCGCCGTGACCGCGGCGCAGCGGCACCGTCGCGCACAGTTGCGCGACGACGGCCGCCCGTTCATCTGCCAGCAGCGCGGCGAGGTGTCGCTGCACTTCGGCATGGGCGCGGTGCAAAGCCGCATGCGGGTTTCGGATCCGGCCAAGCTGGTGCTCGACTACACCCGCTCCATGATGAGCGTCCTGCTGCTGGTGCCGCAGCCGCGCCACATCGTGATGCTGGGGTTGGGTGGCGGTTCGCTGGCCAAGTATTGCCACGCCAACCTGCCGCAGACGCGCTTCACCGCGGTGGAAATCGACCCCGAAGTGATCGCGATGCGCGATCTGTTCGCGATTCCGCGCGACGACGACCGCCTGCGCGTCATCTGCTCGGACGGTGCGCAATGGTTGCGCGACCACCCGCAGTGCTGCGACGTGCTGCTGGTCGACGCCTTCGGCCCGGAGGGGCTTCCGCCCGCGCTGGCGTCGCAGGCGTTCTACGACAGCGCCGCGCGCGCGCTGCAGCCCGGCGGCGCGGTGGCGTCGAACATCTGGGCCGGCGCCGTCGTGCGCGAGCAGGTCATCGCGCACATGCGCGCGGCGTTCGACAGCGGCGTGCTGACGCTGCCGGCCGAGGAAGGCGAGAACACCATCGCGCTGGCGCTGCGCGACGCGGCGATGCCCGACCCCGGCGCGCTGGCCGAGCGCGCGCGCGCGCTCGCCGCACACCATCCGCTGGACCTTGATCTGGCGGCGCTGCGCCTGGGCACGGCGCTTGGCGCCTGACGCGATGGCGTCACGAAAAGGCGCTACAGTGACGATCGGCGCGGCACATCGCGCCGCCGCGATGATCGGACAGCCATGCAGGTGATTTTCTGGCGCCACGCCGAAGCCGAGGACGTTTCCGCCGCCGGGCCGGCCGCGGACCTGGAACGCGCGCTCACGCGCCAGGGCCGGCGCGACGCCGGCCGCGTGGCTGCGTGGATCAAGGCCCACGTTCCGAAGCCGTGGCGCGTGTGCGCCAGCCCGGCGTTGCGCGCGCGGCAGACCGCGATGGCGCTGGTCGACTACCCGCGCGAGGAGCCGGCGCTGGCGCCGCAGTCCGACGTCGACGCGCTGCTGGCGCTGGTCGAGGCCCACCGCGAGTACGACCGCGCGCTTGTGCTGTGCGGCCACCAGCCGACGCTGGGACGCGCCGCGATGCGCTGGCTGTGCGGCAGCGACCAGGATTTCAGCCTGCGCAAGGGGGCTTTGCTCTGGGTGGTCGAGCGTGGCCGCGACGGCGGCGGCAACCGCGCGCTGCGCGCGGCGATCGGCCCCGATCTCGTCGACTGACGACACGGCCGACGGCCCTGTCACGCCGGCGTCATGCCCGCGTCACGGCAACGACATGCGGGACGCCTACAGTGTCCCCATTCGACTCGGAGAGCCCGCATGTTCGACCACGACGCAGCCGCCGCCCCCGCCGCCCGCGCCCACGATCCGCGGCGCGCTTCCACGCTGAGCATCGCCTGGGCGCGCGGCGTCGACCCGATCGCCGACGCGCAACGCCTGCGCTGGACCGTCTTCGTCGAAGAACTCGGCGCACGAACGAACAGCCCGGTCGCCGGTTTGGACATTGACATCTTCGACGCCTATTGCGACCACCTGCTGGTGCGCACTGAAGACGGCCAACTGGTCGGCACCTACCGCGTGCTGCCGCCGCATCAGGCCAAGCGCATCGGCGGCCTGTACACCGAAACCGAATTCGACCTCACGCGCCTGCTGCATCTGCGGCCACGTCTGCTCGAACTGGGACGCGCCTGCGTGCACCGCGACCACCGCAACGGCGCGGTGATCATGGCGCTGTGGGCCGGACTTGCCGACTACATGCGGCGTCACGGCCTCGATGCCATGGTCGGCTGCACCAGCGTGTCGATGCGCGACGGCGGCCATCGCGCCGCGAGCCTGTGGGCCAGGCTGCGCCGCAGCCACCTGGCGCCGATCGAAGACCGTCTGCAGGCGCGCCTGCCGCTGCCGGTCGACAGCCTGCGGCAGGATCTGCAGGCCGAGCCGCCGGCGCTGCTCAAGGGCTACCTCCGGGTCGGCGCGCGCGTGTGCGGCGCGCCGGCGTGGGACCCGGACTTCAATACCGCCGACTTCCCGTTGTTGCTGCGGCTGAACGAGGTGCACGCGCGCTACGCGCGGCATTTCCTGCACGCCGCGACTTAACGCGCGGGCGTCCGCTCCCGCTGCGGCGCGTCAAACGGTCTGCAGTTCCAGCGCGACGCCGGCCCGGCCCCATTCGGCGACCTCCTGCTCCAGGCTGTAGCGCGTCAGCGGCGAGCCGGCGAGCCAGCGGGACTCGACCACGATGCGCGCGCCGTGCACGCCGTCGTGGCCCGGATGCAGGCGCACTCCGTCGAGGTCCACGTCACGCCGGTTGCGCGCCAGCAGCACGGCCAGACGCAAGGCGAGCAGCGCGCGCAGATCGACGCGCAACTGGTCGAGCCCGCCGAGTTTCTTCAGCTTGCCTCCGTGGCACAAGATCGTCTCGGCCATCGCCGCCTGCTCGCTGCGCGAGAAACCCGGCATGTCGGCGTTGGCCACGATGTACGCCGAGTGCTTGTGGTACGCGCTGTGCGCGATCGACAGCCCGATTTCGTGCAGCGCGGCGGACCAGCGCAACGCCTGCTGTTCGGTCGATGTCGCGTGCGGAGCCAATTGCAGCAGCAACGTCAACGCCAAGGACTCCACACGGGCGCTCTGGCGGGTGTCGACTCCGTAGCGCTGCGTGAACTGCTGCACGGTCAGCGCCCGCATGTCGCGCTGCAGCTCACGGCCGAGCAGGTCGTAGAGGACCCCCAGCCGCAGCCCGGCGTCGGTGACTTCCATTTCCCGGATTCCCAGTTCCTCGAACACCGCGAGCATGATCGCCAGCCCGCCGGCGGCCACCGGAACGCGATCGGGCTTGAGCCCGACCAGGCGCAGCCGGCTCAGGTCGCCGGCGCGCACGTACAGGCGGCGCAGCGCGCGCAGGCCGTCGCGGGTGATGGCGAGCGACGAACCCGCCGCATCGAGCCGGTTGCCGACCAGGATGTCGGCCAGCGCGCGCGCCGTTCCGCTGGAACCCACCGCCGAGGTCCACC
>JAJZHS010000167.1 GCA_021798395.1 Pseudomonadota bacterium | reverse complement strand
CCAAACGCATCCTGTCGACCACCGACTGGCAGGTCTACGGCATGGACATGAACACCGACCGCATCGAGGACCTGCTCGACCACCCGCGCTTCAAGTTCTTCGAAGGCGACATCACCATCAACAAGGAGTGGATCGAATACCACGTGCGCAAGTGCGACGTGATCCTGCCGCTGGTGGCGATCGCCACCCCGGCGACCTACGTGAAAGCGCCGCTGCGGGTGTTCGAGCTCGATTTCGAGGCCAACCTGCCGATCGTGCGCGCCGCGGTCAAGCACGGCAAGCGGCTGGTGTTCCCGTCGACTTCCGAGGTCTACGGCATGTGCGGCGACGCCGAGTTCGACCCCGAGAACTCGCCGCTGGTGTACGGCCCGATCAACAAGCCGCGCTGGATCTACGCCTGCTCCAAACAGTTGATGGATCGCGTCATCGCCGGCTACGGCCAGCAGGAAGGGCTGGACTACACCCTGTTCCGCCCGTTCAACTGGATCGGCGCCGGCCTCGACTCCATCTTCTCGGCCAAGGAAGGCAGTTCGCGGGTGGTCACCCAGTTCCTCGGCCACATCGTGCGCGGCGAAAACATCAGCCTGGTCGACGGCGGCCTGCAAAAGCGCGCCTTCACCGACATCGACGACGGCATCGACGCGCTGATGCGCATCATCGAGAACCCGCACGGCGTTGCTTCGGGCAAGATCTACAACATCGGCAACCCGGCGAACAACCACTCGGTGCGCGATTTGGCCGAACGGATGCTGAGGCTGGCTTCCGAGTTTCCCGAATACGCCGACGGCGCGCGCTCGGTCAAGCTGGTCGAGACGAGTTCCGGAGCGTATTACGGCGCCGGCTACCAGGACGTGCCGAACCGGGTGCCGAAAATCGCCAACACCATGGACGAACTCGGCTGGGCGCCGCGCACCGACATGGACACGGCGCTGCGCAAGATCTTCGAGGCCTACCGCGGCCAGATCGCCGCTGCGCGCGCGCTGATGGACGAGGCTGGCAACTGACGCCTCGGCCATGCCCTTCATTGCGCTGAAGGTCGACGTCGACACCCTGCGCGGAACCCTCGACGGCGTTCCGGCGCTGCTGCGCCTGCTGGCGCGGTCCAAGACGCGCGCGACTTTCCTCTTCAGCCTCGGCCCGGACCACACCGGACGCGCGCTCAAGCGGGTTCTGCGCCCCGGCTTCCTGGCCAAGGTGCGCCGCACCTCGGTAGCCAGCCACTACGGGCTCAGGACCCTGCTGTATGGCACGCTGCTGCCGGGTCCGGACATCGGCGTGCGCGCAGCCGAACCGATGCGCAGCGCGTACCGTTCCGGCCACGAGACCGGCGTGCACTGCTGGGACCACGTGCTGTGGCAGGACCACGTCGCGCGCAAGGGCGAAGCGTGGACCCGGCGCCAGCTGCAGTTGGCGGTGCAGCGCTACGGCGAGGTGTTCGGCCGCGCCCCGCGGGTGCACGGCGCCGCCGGCTGGCAGATGAACGATGCCGCGTACCGCCTCGAACAGGATCTGGGATTCGCGCTGGCGTCGGACGGACGCGGCGACGCGCCGTTCCGCCCGCTGGTCGACGGCCGCGCACTGGACGTGGCGCAGCTGCCGACGACGCTGCCCACGCTCGACGAACTGATCGGCACCGACGGCATCACCGCCGAGAATGTCGCCGAGCATGTGCTGCGGCTGTCGCTCGACGGACGCGACCACGTCTACACCCTGCACGCCGAACTCGAGGGCGGCCAGCTGGCTCCGGTGTTCTCCGCCCTGCTCGACGGCTGGGACGCAGCCGGCGTGCGCCTGGGCGCCTTGTCCGACTACGCCGCCACGCTGGACCTGGACACGCTGCCGGTGCGCCCGGTCGGCCTGGGCAGCGTTCCCGGACGCAGCGGCAAGCTCGCGGTGGCGCTCGACGCGGCGTGAAAAAAACCGGGTCCGGCCCCGCAAGGGGCCGCGACCCGGTCGATTGACGATTCTCCTGGCCCGGGCCGGGCGCCGCCCGGCCGCTGCAGGTTCAATGATTGCGCGCCAGCTGCTCGAGGATCGCCGGGTTCTCCAGCGTCGAGGTGTCCTGGGTGATCTGCTCGCCCTTGGCCAGAGTGCGCAGCAAGCGGCGCATGATCTTGCCCGAACGCGTCTTCGGCAGGTTGTCGCCGAAGCGGATGTCCTTGGGCTTGGCGATGGGGCCGATCTCCTTGCCGACGTGGTTGCGCAGTTCGGCGGCGATGGCCAGCGCCTCCTCGCCGTGCGGCACCGGGCGCTTGAGCACGACGAAGGCGCAGATCGCCTCGCCGGTCAGGTCGTCGGGGCGGCCGACCACCGCCGCCTCGGCGACGATCGGGTTCGAAACCAGCGCCGACTCGATTTCCATCGTTCCCATGCGGTGCCCGGACACGTTGAGCACGTCGTCGATTCGCCCGGTGATCGTGAAGTACCCGGTGTTGGCGTCGCGGATCGAGCCGTCGCCCGCCAGGTAGTAGCCCTTCAGTTCCTCGGGGTAGTAGCTCTTCTTGAAGCGCTCCGGATCGCCCCAGATGGTGCGGATCATCGCAGGCCACGGCTTCTTGATCACCAGGATGCCGCCGGTGCCCCACGGCAGGTCGTGCCCGGTCTCGTCGACCACCTCGGCGAAGATGCCCGGCAGCGGCAGGGTGCACGAACCCGGCACCATCGGCGTGGCACCCGGCAGCGGAGTCATCATGTGGCCGCCGGTTTCGGTCTGCCACCAGGTGTCGACCACCGGGCAGCGGCCGCCGCCGATGTTCTGGTAGTACCACTCCCACGCCGCCGGGTTGATCGGCTCGCCGACGGTGCCGAGGATCCGCAGCGAATCGAGCTTGTAATTGCGCGGATGCACCGCCGCGTTGCCCTCGGCGGCCTTGATCAACGAACGGATCGCCGTCGGCGCGGTGTAGAAAATGGAGACCTTGTGGTCCTGGATCATTTTCCAGAACCGGCCCGCGTCGGGGAACGTGGGCACGCCCTCGAACACCACTTCGGTGGCGCCGCACGCCAGCGGGCCGTACGCGATGTAGGTGTGCCCGGTGACCCAGCCGATGTCGGCGGTGCACCAGAACAGGTCGTCGGGGCGGATGTCGAAGGTCCACTTCATCGTCAGCACGGACCACAGCAGGTAGCCCGCGGTGGAGTGCTGCACGCCCTTGGGCTTGCCGGTCGAGCCCGACGTGTAGAGCAGGAACAGCGGATGCTCGGCCTCGACCCACTCGGGCGGGCAATCGGCGCTCTGCCCGGCGAGCAGGTCATGCAGCCAGATGTCGCCCTTCGGATTGAACGCGACGTCGCCGCCGGTACGCCGGTAGACGACCACGTTGCGCACCGAATCGCAGCCGCCGAGCCCAAGCGCCTCGTCGACGATGGCCTTCAGCGGCAGCGACTTGCCGCCGCGGCGCTGCTCGTCGGCGGTGATCACCAGCACCGCGCCGGCGTCCTCGATGCGGTCGCGCAGCGATTGCGCGGAAAAGCCGCCGAACACCACCGAGTGGGTCGCGCCGATGCGCGCGCAGGCCTGCATGGCGACCACGCCTTCGACCGACATCGGCATGTAGATGACGACGCGGTCGCCTTTCTTCACCCCCAGGCTTTTCAGTCCGTTGGCGAACTTGGCGGTGCGCTCGAGGAGCTCGGCGTAGCTGACGCGGGTCACGCTGCCGTCGTCGGCCTCGAACACCAGCGCGGTCTTCGCCCCGGACCCGGCCTCGACGTGGCGGTCCAGGCAGTTGTACGACACGTTGATCCGCCCGTCGACGAACCACTTGTAGAACGGAGCGCCGCTGCTGTCGAGCGTGTGCGTGAACGGTTTGTGCCAGTTCAGGTTCTCGCGCGCCAGGCGTGCCCAGAAGCCCTCGAAGTCGCGCTCGGCCTCGTCGCACAGCGCACGATACGCGTCCATGCCCGAAATGCGCGCCTTGGCGACCGCGTCGCTCGACGGATAGTAGGTTTTCAAGGCGTGGTGCTCGGGAGCTTGCTGATCGCTCATGGTTGTCTCCGGTGTTGTGTGGGCCAAAACGTCGGCACGCGACGGCGCAAGGCCACCGCGCGCGATTGATCTATATAACCTGCCTGTTTCCATTGTGTATTGCAGGCTCTTACAGCGTCCTGACGTGACGAGTCGAAGCCGGATCGGCGACAATCACACATTGAAACACCTTGTTTCCTCAAAGAGCCGCCATGCCCCATCGTTCGCCGCCTCTCGTCGCCCGCTTTCTGTTCCTGAGCCGCTGGCTGCAATTGCCGCTGTACGTCGGCCTGATTCTCGCGCTGGGCGTGTACGTGGTGCATTTCTGGAGCGAGCTGATCAACCTGATCGGCGCCGCGATGGGCAACGCCACCGCGCTGCAACACCTGCTCGACGCCATCAGCCTGCACGGCGGCGTGGCATCGGAGCAGCCGCCGCGCTTGACCGAAACGACGATCATGCTGGTCGCGCTGAGCCTGGTCGACGTCGTGATGATCGCCAACCTGCTGGTCATGGTCATCATCGGCGGCTACGAGACCTTCGTCTCGCGCATGTACCTGGAAAGCCACCCGGACCATCCGGAATGGCTGTCGCACGTCAACGCGTCGGTGCTGAAGATCAAACTGGCCATGGCGATCGTCGGCATTTCGTCGATCCACCTGCTGCGCACCTTCATCAATGCCGACGCTTACGACGTCAAGACGCTGCTCGCGCAAAGCGGCATCCACCTCATCTTCCTGCTTTCGGCGCTGGCCATCGCGTACACCGACCGGGTGATGTCGCGCACCATCCACGAACATCCGGCCGGGCCAGACCAGGCTTGAGCTCGCTGTTGCCGCGCGGTCTTAACATCCGGGTTGACCCGAAGAACACAACCCGCACCGGAGATCGCCCATGCACACCACCGTGATCCGCCGCGACGACCTCGTCGAGAGCATCGCCGCCGGCCTGCAGTACATCAGCTATTACCACCCGGCCGACTACCTCCGCCACCTGGCGCTGGCCTACGAGCGCGAGGCCAACCCGGCGGCGAAGGACGCGATCGCGCAGATCCTGACCAACAGCCGCATGTGCGCCGAAGGCCACCGTCCGATCTGCCAGGACACCGGCATCGTCAACGTGTTCATGCGCATCGGCATGGACGTGCGCTTCGAGGGCCTCGACGGCACCCTTGAGCAGACGGTCGACGAGGGCGTGCGCCGCGGCTACCTGAACCCCGACAACAAGCTGCGCGCGTCGGTGCTCGACGATCCGCTGTTCGCGCGCAAGAACACCCGCGACAACACCCCGGCGGTGCTGCACGTCGAGCTGGTGCCGGGCAACCGCGTCGAAGTCTCGCTGGCGGCCAAGGGCGGCGGCTCGGAGGCCAAGTCCAAGTTCGCCATGCTGAACCCGTCGGACAGCCTGGTCGACTGGGTGCTCAACACCGTACCGACGATGGGCGCCGGCTGGTGCCCGCCGGGCATGCTGGGAATCGGCATCGGCGGCACCGCCGAGCGCGCCGTGCTGCTGGCCAAGCAGGCGCTGATGGACGACATCGACATGAGCGAGCTGCTCAGCCGCGGCCCGCGCGACAAATACGAGGAACTGCGCATCGATCTGTACGAAAAGGTCAATGCGCTGGGAATCGGCGCGCAGGGCCTGGGCGGCCTGACCACCGTGCTCGACGTCAAGATCAAGCACTTCCCGTGTCACGCCGCGAACCTGCCGGTGGCGATGATCCCGAACTGCGCCGCCACCCGCCACGCGCATTTCGAACTCGACGGCTCCGGCCCGGTCTACCTGGAGCCGCCGAGCCTGGACCTGTGGCCCAAGGTGCAGTGGACCGCCGACACCGAGAAAAGCCGCCGTGTCGACCTCGACAGCCTGACGCCCGAGCAGGTCGCCGGCTTCAAGCCCGGCGAAACGCTGCTGCTGTCGGGCAAGCTGCTGACCGGCCGCGACGCGGCGCACAAGCGCATCGTCGACATGCTGGCGCGCGGCGAACAGCTGCCGGTCGACTTCACCAACCGGG
>JAJZHS010000166.1 GCA_021798395.1 Pseudomonadota bacterium | reverse complement strand
ATCTGCTTGCAGCGCTGGGCCCCGGGCAGGCCGGGCTGGATCTGCTGCAGCGCGCGCTGGCCGAGACTCCCGCGCTGAACCTGCGCGACGGCGGGGTGTTCGGCGACGGCTTCGACGCCGAGCTCGACGAGCTGCGCACCATCGGGCGCGACTGCAGTTCCTTCCTGCTCGAGATGGAAGCGCGCGAGCGCGAGCGCACCGGCATCGCCAACCTGCGCGTGCTCTACAACAAGGTGCACGGCTTCGCCATCGAAGTCACCCACGGCCAGGCCGACAAGGTTCCGCCCGACTACCGGCGCCGCCAGACGCTCAAGGGCGCAGAGCGCTACGTCACGCCCGAACTCAAGGCCTTCGAGGACAAGGCGCTGTCGGCCCAGGAACGCGCGCTGGGGCGCGAGCGCGCGTTGTACGCGCAGCTGCTCGACGCGCTGCAGGGCAGCGTCACGCCGTGGCTGCGCGCGGCGCGCGCGCTGGCCCAGATCGACGTGCTGGCAGCGCTGGCCGAGCGCGCGCAGACCTGGAACTGGGTCCGCCCCGAGCTGACTTCGACACCCGGGATCGAGATCCGCGGCGGCCGCCATCCGGTGGTGCAGTCGCAGGTCGAACGCTTCGTGCCGAACGACTGCGTGCTGCTGCCTTCCAGCCGCACGCACATCATCACCGGACCGAACATGGGCGGCAAGTCGACCTTCATGCGGCAGACCGCGCTGATCGCGCTGCTGGCGTCGATCGGCAGCTTCGTTCCGGCGCGCAGCGCGCGCATCGGTCCGCTCGACGCGATCCATACCCGCATCGGCGCCGCCGACGACGTCGCCGGAGGACGCTCGACCTTCATGGTCGAGATGACCGAGGCGGCTGCGATCCTGCGCCATGCCACCCCCGAGAGCCTGGTGCTGATGGACGAGATCGGTCGCGGCACGTCGACACTCGACGGCCTGGCGCTGGCTGCGGCGATCGCCGCGCACCTGCACGAGCGCTGCCGCGCGCATACCCTGTTCGCCACCCATTACTTCGAACTCACCGAGTTCCCTGCGCGCCACGCCGAAGCGCTGAACCTGCACGTCGGCGCAGTCGAACACGGCGACGACGTGGTTTTCCTGCACGAAGTCCAGCCAGGCCCTGCCAGCCGCAGCTACGGCGTGCAGGTGGCCCGGCTCGCCGGCATGCCCGGCGCGGTGATCCGCGACGCGCAGCGGCGACTCGAAGCTTTGCAACTGGCGCAGCAGCAGCAACGCAGCCAGTTCGACCTGTTCGAGGCCGCGCCCGCCGACGCGCCCGGAACGCAGACCCCGCCGCCCCCCGGACACGATGTGTTGAGCCGTCTGGCCGCGATCGACTGCGACGCGCTCAGCGCGCGCGACGCGCTGCAACTGCTGTACGACCTGCACCGCGAGGCCGATGATGCGCTGCGTATCTGATCCCCATCACGGCGGCGACGCCGGGCGGCCGCTGCTGGTGTTTGCGCACGGCAACAGCTTTCCGGCGCCGAGCTACCGCAAGCTGCTCGAACTGCTCGGCGACGTGTTCGACGTCGCGGCCCCCGAGCGCTTCGGCCACGACCCGGATTACCCGGTCAGCGACAGTTGGCCGCACCTGCTGGCCGAGCTGCACGCCTTCGTGCGCCGCGTCGCGCAGCAGCGCCGCGTGGTGCTGGTCGGGCACTCGCTCGGCGGCATGCTCAGCCTGATGCTGGCCGAGCGCGATCCAGCGTTGCTGCGCTGCGTGGTGCTGCTCGACGCGCCGATCGTCTCCGGCTGGCGCGCCGCGCTGCTGTGGGGCAGCAAGCGCAGCGGTCTGGCGTGGCGGATCGCGCCGGCCGCCGCCGCGCGCCGGCGGCGCGACGCGTGGACCGACCTCGACGCCGTGCGTGCGCATTTCAAGGCCAAGGACATTTTCGCCCGCTGGGACCCCGAGATGCTCGACGACTACGCGCGCACGGCGACCGAACCGCGCGACGGCGCGCGCGTGCTGCGCTTCAGGCGCGACGTCGAGGCGCGCATCTACGCCACGCTGCCGCACGGGCTCGGCCGGCTGCTGCGCAAGCCGCCGCCGCTGCCGATCGGCTTCATCGCCGGGCGCGCATCGCGCGAGCTGCGACTCGCCGGCATGCGCGCCACGCAACGCCTGGTCGGCCCGCATCTGCGCTGGATCGACGGCACCCACCTGTTCCCGTTCGAGCACCCGCAGCGCACCGCGCAGACAATCGTCGAACTGTGGCGCGCGCTCGAAACGACGGCGCCCGCAGCGGCTCGGGACGGCTTCGCGGGCTCCCTATAATGCGCGTTTACCGGCCCGAAATGGCGTCATGACCCAATACGTTTTCGTCACCGGCGGTGTGGTGTCCAGCCTCGGCAAGGGCATCGCAGCCGCGTCGTTGGCCGCGATCCTGGAGTCGCGCGGAATCAACGTCACCCTGATCAAGCTCGATCCCTACATCAACGTCGACCCCGGGACGATGTCGCCGTTCCAGCACGGGGAAGTGTTCGTCACCGACGACGGCGCGGAAACCGACCTGGACCTCGGCCATTATGAGCGCTTCATCCGGCGCTCGATGCGCAAGAGCAACAATTTTACGACGGGGCAGGTCTACGACAGCGTCATTCGCAAGGAACGTCGAGGCGAGTACCTGGGCAAGACCGTGCAGGTGATTCCGCACATCACCAACGAAATCCAGCATTGCATCCGCCGCGGCGCCGGCGAAGGAACCGCCGACGAGGCGCAGGTGGCGATCGTCGAGATCGGCGGAACGGTCGGCGACATCGAGTCGCTGCCGTTCCTCGAGGCCGTGCGGCAGATGAGCCTGCGCATGCCGCGCCACCACAGCGCGTTCGTGCACCTGACCCTGGTGCCATTCATCCCGGCCGCCGGCGAACTGAAGACCAAGCCCACTCAGCACAGCGTGCAGAAACTGCGTGAAATCGGCATCGCCGCCGATGCGCTGCTGTGCCGCGCCGACCGTCCGATCCCCGACGACGAACGCGAGAAGATCTCGTTGTTCGCCAACCTGCCGCAAGACGCCGTGATCTCGGTGTGGGACTCGGACAGCATCTACAAGATCCCCAGGATGCTCCACGAGCAGGGACTGGACGCGCTGATCTGCGGCAAGCTGCAGTTGCAGTGCGACGACGCCGACCTGGCGGCCTGGGACGCGCTGGTGCAGGCCGAAGCGCATCCCCGGCACACCGTGCGCATCGCCATGGTCGGCAAATACACCGACCTGTCGGATTCGTACAAGTCGCTCAACGAGGCGCTGCGCCACGCGGCGATGAAGAACGCGGCCAAGGTGCAGATCACGTATCTGGATTCCGAAACCCTCGAGCCCGGCAACATCGACCAGCTCGCCGCGTTCGACGCCATCCTGGTTCCGGGCGGCTTCGGCAAGCGCGGCGTCGAGGGCAAGATCCTGGCCGCGCGCTACGCGCGCGAGCAGCGCGTTCCCTACCTGGGAATCTGTCTGGGCATGCAGGTGGCGACGATCGAATACGCGCGCCACATGGCCGGCATGGAAGGCGCCAACAGCACCGAATTCGACGCGCACACGCCGTATCCGGTGATCGCGCTGATCACCGAGTGGAAAGACGGCCAGGGCCGACTGCACGCGCGCAGCACCGAGTCGGACCTCGGCGGGACCATGCGCCTGGGCGCGCAGGAGGCGCGGGTGCAGCCCGGAACGCTGGCGCACGCGATCTACGGCGGCACGGTCAACGAACGCCACCGCCACCGCTACGAGGCCAACGTGGCGTATCTGGAACGACTGCAGTCCGCGGGGCTGGTGATCTCGGCCTACACCACGCGCGAGCACCTGACCGAAATCGTCGAACTGCCGCAGCAAGTCCACCCGTGGTTCGTCGGCGTGCAGTTCCACCCCGAGTTCAAGTCGACGCCGCGCGACGGCCATCCCTTGTTCTCGGCCTTCGTGCGCGCGGCGCTGCAGCGCCATGGCGCTGCGCGCTGACCGGCGCCCAGGAGACGCGATGCAGCTGTGTGGCTTCGAGATCGGCGCGCGCCGGCCGCTGTTCCTGATCGCCGGTCCGTGCGTGATCGAAAGCGCGCAGCTGGCGCTGGACACCGCGGGCCAGCTCAAGGAGATCTGCGCCGAGCTGGGCGTGCCCTTCATCTACAAGTCGTCGTTCGACAAGGCCAACCGCTCGTCGGCCGGATCGTTCCGCGGCCCGGGCCTCGAACAGGGCCTGCGCATCCTGGCCGAGGTCAAGCGCCAGATCGGCGTTCCGGTGCTGACCGACGTGCACGAGGACACTCCGCTGGCCGAAGTCGCCGCGGTCGTCGACGTGCTGCAGACTCCGGCGTTCCTGTGCCGGCAAACCAACTTCATCCAGAACGTCGCCAGGCAGGGGCTTCCGGTCAACATCAAGAAGGGCCAGTTCCTCGCCCCGTGGGACATGAAGAACGTGGTCGACAAGGCGCGCGCCGTCGGCAACGAGCGCATCATGGTCTGCGAGCGCGGCGTGAGCTTCGGCTACAACACCCTGGTGTCGGACATGCGCGCGCTGGCCGTGCTGCGCGACACCGGCTGCCCGGTGGTGTTCGACGCCACGCATTCGGTGCAGCAGCCCGGAGGCCTGGGCGACAAGTCGGGCGGCCAGCGCGCGTTCGTCCCGCTGCTGGCGCGCGCCGCGGTCGCCGCCGGAGTCGACGGGCTGTTCGCCGAAACCCATCCGGACCCGGACAAGGCGCTGTCCGACGGACCGAACGCGATGCCGCTGGCGCTGATGCCGCCCCTGCTCGAGCAACTCGTCGCGATCGACGCGGTGGCCAAGAGCCAACCCTATCTCGAAGACCGGATGCGCTGAGGCGCGACCCGGACCCTCCCCCATCCCGTCCTTTTTTCCTGGAGTCTTCATGAGTGCCATCGTCGACTTGAACGCCCGCGAAATCCTCGACAGCCGGGGCAATCCGACCGTCGAATGCGACGTCGTCCTCGAAACCGGCTTCGTCGGCCGCGCCGCGGTTCCGTCGGGCGCGTCCACCGGAACGCGCGAAGCGGTCGAGCTGCGCGACGCCAACCCCGAGCGCTACCTGGGCAAGGGCGTGCTGCGCGCGGTCGAACACATCAACACCGAGATCACCGAAGCCGTCATGGGGCTCGATGCGTCGGAGCAGACCTTCCTCGACCGCACCCTGATCGAGCTCGACGGCAGCGACAACAAGTCGCGCCTGGGCGCCAATGCGCTGCTCGCGGTGAGCATGGCGGTGGCCAAGGCCGCAGCCGAGGAGTCGGGCGTTCCGCTGTACCAGTACCTGGGAGGCTTTGCCGCCTGCGAGCTGCCGGTGCCGATGATGAACGTGATCAACGGCGGTGCGCACGCCGACAACAGCCTGGACATGCAGGAGTTCATGATCATGCCGGTCGGCGCGCCGAGCCTGCGCGAGGCCGTGCGCTACGGCGCCGAGGTGTTCCACGCCCTCAAGGGCATCATCCACAAGCGCGGCATGCCGACCACCGTGGGCGACGAAGGCGGCTTCGCGCCCAACCTGGCCAGCCACGAAGCGGCGCTGCAGCTGATCGTCGAGGCGATCGAGAAAGCCGGCTACAAGCCCGGCGAGCAGATCGCCATCGCGCTCGACCCGGCGTCCAGCGAGTTCTACCGCGACGGCAAGTACCACCTCGACGGCGAGGGCCTGGTGCTCGATTCGGCCGAACTGGTCGCGCTGTACGGCAGCTGGATCGCCAAATACCCGATCGTCTCCATCGAGGACGGACTGGCCGAGCAGGACTGGGAAGGCTGGAAGCACCTGACCGAACAATTGGGCAGGAAGGTGCAGCTGGTCGGAGACGACCTGTTCGTGACCAACACGGCGATCCTCAAGCGCGGCATCGACGAGCGCATCGCCAACTCGGTCCTGATCAAGGTCAACCAGATCGGCACCCTGACCGAGACCTTCGCGGCGATCGAAATGGCCAAGCGCGCCGGCTACACCGCCGTGGTCTCGCACCGCTCGGGCGAGACCGAAGACACGACCATCGCCGACATC